>JAZKRQ010000083.1:0-12058 GCA_036628575.1 Halapricum sp. | reverse complement strand
CGTATGACAGCAGTCGCTCACGGATCTGTTCGCGACAGAATGCTCGGTCGGGGATGTCAGCTACCTCTCCTTACTTTGCTCAGCCTGAGGGCCTCGCTCGTGAAGGATGATGTTTGTCCGTGAACTCAGCCTCGAACCCGTCTGGGTAAGCTGTGAATCCGTCATTCGGTGTCGCTGTTCCGGACTTCAGGGCGAGCTGACTGTCGCCCGTCCGCCGAGACGACTGTTGACCTCGACGGACATATCGTAGTCCAATGTTCTTGGCAGCGTTGTAGTCTGCGTTCGCTTCCGATTCACATTGCCGGCAACAAAAGCTGCTTCGCGACGTGCGGTTCTCATCCGCCGTGAAGCCGCACTCCGCACATCGCTTCGATGTGTCTGCTGGATCAACTTGTTTTACTGAGATACCGACGGCTTCGGCCTTGTATTCGACTTGCTGGTAGAGTGTCCGAAAGGCCCATCGGTGTCCCCACGATGCATCTGTCCTGCTACGGATGTCTGTCAAGTCTTCAAATACGATGACGTCGCAGTCGTAGCGAAGTGCTTCACTGACCAACGAGTTCGAAGCCTGGTGGAGTACGTCTCTGACGTACCGGAGTTCTCGCCCGCTCGATTCTACAAGCGTCCGTCGGGCGCTTCGGGTCCCGGTCTGCTGGAGGCCGGCTCGAACCTTCTCGAACTCTCGGAGCCGGTGGCTTAATTTTCGCCCAGAAACGAAGTTGGCGGTGCTGGTGACGGCGAGGTTTTCGATACCGAGGTCGATCCCGAGGACCGTCCCGTCCTCAGCGATGTCTCGTTCGATATCGTTCTTGTTTCGTCGGAAGCCGATATGTAGATAGAAATCGTCGTCGCGGACGGTCAGCGTACTCTCGGTCACGTTCCATTCATCTGCGTCGAGATACTGCCGCTGGTACCCATCCCCGTCTTCGGGGAGGGCAAGCGAACACCGAACCCGATCAGCAGTAGTCGTGAGTGAAACAGTGCCATCATCGAATAGCGTCATCGTGCGACTGTCATATTTCACCGTGGGTGCGGTGAACGTCGGTTTGCTGGCTTTCCTATCTGAAGACTGACGCTCGATACAGCCCGTGATAGCCTGTGCAGCCTGATGAGTGGCGAGAACCACGTGCTGGCTGCCGAGTTCGGTCTCTTCGCGTATCTGGTCGTAGGCGAGGGATTGTACGTCCCCTTTGGTATTGCATTCACCCCACGCCATATCCGTCGCCAGTTGACACCCTCGTTTCCACTCGGTGGTGGTCCGTTCGAGCAACTCACGTTGTGTGTCGGTGACCGAGAGGCGAGTAATCGCCGTCCGACGCACGTAGTCGTCAGCCACATTTGTATTTTTCACCTAACTATACTTAAGATGTAGTAATACTCTTCGAATAGTCTCAGTCCCACAACTCTGACACAGACGCTGTGTCGAGAGATATGGTGATAACACTCCGTAGAGAGGTTTTTTGTCGAAAATGTGCTCGGTATGGGATTTGAACCCATGTCCTCGGCTCGAAAGGCCAAGATGATTGGCCGGACTACACTAACCGAGCGTCCGCGTCCGGCATCCGTGACGATGGCTTGGGGGCATATAAATCACACCAATCGGAGCGAGTGAGGGGAGTGGTACGTCACCACAAGTTCGGTCGGGCCGGAGCGCTGTCGAAACGCCCATACTGACCCGCCGTCAGGAGCGTGTATGGGATGGCTCGGCCGACTGTTCGGCACCGCTTCGACTGAGTCCCGGGTCGCGCTGTTCGTCGACGGGCCGAACGTCCTTCGCGGGGAGTTCGACATCGACCTCGACGACGTGCGAGCGGCCGCCACCGATCACGGCCGGCTCGTAACGACGCGGCTGTACCTCGACGAACACGCGACGCCAGGGCTGATTCAGGCGGCCGAAGCCCGCGGCTTCGAAGTGATTACTACCAGCGGCGACGTGGACGTGAAACTGGCCGTCGACGCGACGGCCGTGACGGCGGACGCCGACGCCGACGTCCTGGCGATCGCCTCCCGTGACACCGACTTCAAGCCAGTTCTGGAGGTCGCCGCACGCCGTGGCCTCCGAACCCTGGCGATCGCCCCGGGAGAACACGGCCGCTCGGACGCGCTGCGCAACGCTGCCCACGAGGCCGTCACGCTCGATCCGGCGTGATCGTTCAGGCAATGCTGGGCCGGCGTGACGACTGCGCACACGTTCCACAGCATCTTTTATTATATTTGCCACTGAATATATATTAGTATGTCAACTGACAGTGAAAGCGGGCCGCTGCATAGCATCTACCGGAACCGGATCGGTACCCCGGATACCGGCGACGAGGTACGCGGGTACTGGGTCTTTCTGCTGGGGATTCTCTTCGGGGCAGTCGGTGTGATACTGTTCCTGCCGAGCGAGTCAGCCGTCGGCGCGGACGGGTTCACGCTCAGGGAAGCGAGCATCGTACTGATGGCCGTCGGGCTGTCGATGATGATCGCGGGGCCGGTAATCAGACTGCCGTTGAAAGGGTGGGCCAACTACGCGGCGTATCTCGGCCAGGTACTCAGCTTCGCGGCCGTGGTCTGGTTCACGTTCGTGTTCCCCGCGGAGTGGAGTGTCTTCACCGGCAACCAGCCGGTGATATACCTGTACGTGGGCGGCCTCGGGCTCATCGTCTTGGGGGGCGTCGTCGCGCCGCTGATCGCCGGTGCAACCCGGGAGGAGCTAGACGTCACCGAACGCCGAGTCGCACAGTTAGAGGAAGAACTCGAGGCCGAGCGCGAGGAAACCGCCGCCGGGGAAGCCGCTCAGTCGGCGCTCCAGACAGAGGTCGACGAGCTGCAAGGACTGGTCGACTCGCTGCACGAGAGCCAGGCTCAGTTCGAACTCTATGAGGACAAAGGTGGGCAGTTCCGCTGGCGATTGCGCCACCGTAACGGCAACGTCATCGCCGACAGCGGCGAGGGGTATACCCGAAAACACAACGCCAAGAAGGGCATGGCCAGCGTCCGGCGCAACGCGCTGGGTGCGGGGGTGCTGGAGATCGAACCCCAGCCTGACGAGCAGCCGGAAGAAGCACTGAAAGCCGCGCCGGTGCTTCCTGAGGTCGCCGAAGAGAGCCGCGCCGAGTACGATCTCTACGAGGACGAAGGCGGACAGTTCCGCTGGCGGCTGGTCCACGACAACGGCAACGTCATCGCCGACAGCGGCGAGGGCTATTCGAGCAAGGCGAAGGCCCGGCAGGGCATAGAGAGCGTCAAATCGAACGCCGGTCCGGCGTCGTATCTACAGTTCGATCCGGCGTCGTTCGAGATCTACCGCGACAAGGCCGGCGAATGGCGCTGGCGGTTCGTCCACAAGAACGGCAACATCCTGGCGGCCGCGAGCGAGGGCTACACCCGACGCCGGGACGCCAAGCGCTCGGTCGACTCGATCCGGGAGACCGTCGCCGACGCCAGCGATCGGTTCGAGGTCTACGAGGACAACCGCGGGGAGTACCGCTGGCGCTTCCGTGCGGGCAACAACGAGATCGTCGCGACCAGCGGCGAGGGGTACAACGACAAATCAGCTGCCGAAGAAGCCGTCGAGCGCATCCAGTGGCTCGCGCCCGACGCCGACGCTCTGGACGTCGGTCTCGCGGCCTTCGAGGTCTACAAGGACGACGCCGAGGAGTGGCGCTGGCGACTCCGCCACCGCAACGGCAACGTCATCGCCGACAGCGGTGAGGGCTATGCCGAGCGGAACAAGGCTCACGACGCCATCCAGAGCGTCAAAAAGAACGCACCCGGTGCCGAGACTGTCTGATAGAGACCACTGTGACGATTTGCCGGTGCGACCGCACGCCGGGAGCTGGCCATCTCCCGGGCCATGGCTCGGGTCCCTCGCGAGGACGCTGTCGTGCGGTCGATCCGGAACAGACTTGCAGTAGTCACTATGAAACCCAGTCGAATCTCTCCGGCTCTGGGTTTCAGTCTACGCTCTCGTTCAACACACTGCTGATTTCGGCGACGAACCACACCCCCGCAGAGACACATCACTTCATGGGTGAGGCAGTCGCGGAATCGACGAGCGAGTACTCTCGATCCCGACTCGTGCCCTCCGCTTCGAGGAGATTGTACTGGACCATCTTCGAGAGATACGTTCGGACCGTTCGTTTCGTCCGGGGATCGTCGACTTCGTCGGTATAGCAGTCGTGAATCTCGCCCGGGCCGAGCGGCCCGCAATCACGGACGACGTTGTAGACGACTCGTTGGTGTGGGGTCAACGACTCGAGGCTCTTTTGTCTGATCTGAGCCCGGGCGTCCGCTGCGGAGTCGAAGAGGACGTCATCGGTGATCCGGTCGTAATTCTCTCGGTCGGCCGTGCTGGCCGCGGTTCGAAGGATGCCAATGGCAAGGCGGGCATCGCCGGCAGCCGCATCGGCGATGCGATAGAGCTGGTCGTCTGTGATAACGCCCTCGTCGAGTCCCCACTTCGCGCGAGCGTGTAGAATATCGTACAGCTCCTCGTCGTGGTACTTGCCCATCCGAATGTGTTCGCTAGAGCGGAGACGGCTGACGAGGCGGTCGTCGACGCGGCTGAACAGTTCCTCTTCCGTGTTGGCGACGCAGATGATCCCGAACTGCGGGAGGCTGTGGAGGTCATAGATGACGCTCGGATCCTCGAGTTGATCGGCCTCGTCGAGAATAACGACGGTGCGGGGGCCGGCGTACTGCTGGAGGCGGTCGACGAGTTCGTCGTGAGGTGTCGACTGTCGATGAATATCGATCGTCTTTCCGAGGTCATCGAGAATCCGATAGAGCGCCCTGAATCGGGTGTAGTTACGCCAGCAGTTGACGTAGGTAGCTTCCACATCGAGGACCTCCTCACGGAGGCGTTCAGTGACGAAGCGCGATATACACGTCTTCCCCGTCCCGCTGGGCCCGGTGACGATGGCGGTGTCCGCAGGCTCGCCGTTCGTGATGGGTTCCAGGACACTGGAGAGGTGGTTGACTTCGGCGTCGCGATGCTCGACTTCCCGAGGGACGAACCCGGCGCGGAGAACGCGAGCATCGCGGATCATTCGTTCCTGATAGACTGATTTTCTGGCAAGCGGTAAAAACGTGATTGGGTCGTTTCCGGAACCCGGTCGTCTGGCTTTCATATGCCCCACCGAAACCCGTTCATCCCCGTGGTTACAGTTTCTGGAAGATCCACGTTTCCGGAAACTTCCGGAATGGGACACCGCCTCCGGCGTTTGCCCCTGGCGGGACGTGTCCAGTGAACGGAAGGCAGTATCATAGGGATTAGCGTAGAAATCCATAGTTCCGCCCGGGAACAGCGATCCGGTCGTCCGATCGGAGTGGGAATTCCTCCGATCGGCTACGCTAATCCCTATCAGTAGGGCCAGCCCCATCCGACGTGGACAGGGTGGTTGTTATGACCGCCGACCGATAACAACAAGAGAAGTTTAAACTGTTGTCTATCCGAATACTTTGAGTGAGACATGACTATCGACGACATCGATACGGTCGCAGTACTGGGTGCAGGCACGATGGGACACGGAATCACCGAGGTCGCGGCTCTCGCGGGGTACGAGGTCAGGTTGCGTGACATCAACGAGGAACTCGTCCAGGAAGGGTACGACCAGATCGACTGGAGTCTGGAGAAGATGGCCGATCGGGAGTACATCAGCGAGCAAGAGGCTGACGCCGCACGCGACCGGATCGATCCAGTTGTCCCGTTGGAAGATGCCGTCACCGACGCAGACGTCGTTATCGAGGCCGTGCCGGAGGACGTGGACATCAAGGAGGACGTCTATACGGAAGTCGACGAGTACGCGCCCGAACACGCGATCTACGCGACGAACACCTCCAGCCTCTCGATCACCGAGCTCTCGGAGTTGACCGAGCGCCCGGGACAGTTCTGCGGGATGCACTTTTTCAACCCACCGGTTCGGATGGATCTGGTCGAAGTCATTCGCGGGACACACACCGATGACGAGACCTTGGAGACCGTCGAGGAATTCGCCGAAGATCTCGGAAAGACACCGGTCCGGGTCCGGAAAGACAGTCCGGGGTTCATCGTCAACCGGGTCCTGATCCCGATGCTCAACGAGGCCGCGTGGCTGGTCCAGGACGATGTCGCGACGATCGAAGAGGTGGACGCGACCGCGACGGCCTCCCTGGGACTGCCGATGGGTGCCTTCGAGTTGAGCGATCAGATCGGCAACGACGTCACGCTCCACATCCTCGAATACCTCCAAGAAGTGCTGGGTGATGCCTACGATCCCGCGCCTGTGCTCGAGAAAGCCGTCGATGAGGATCGGCTGGGCCGCAAGACAGACGTGGGCTTTTACGACTACGACGACGGGGGGGCTGAGTACGACGAGGCCGACACGATCGAAAACGTCGAGCACCGACTGCTCGCCGTGATGGCCAACGAGACGGCACAGCTCCTCGATGGCGACGTGGCGACGACCGATGCTATCGATGAGGCGATGAGGCTCGGCGCAGGGTTCCCGAATGGACCGGTCGCGCTGGCCGAGGAGGTCGGGCTAGAGACGCTGGTCGAGACGCTTGACGTGGCCTACGATGAGACGGGGGCCGAACGCTACGTCGCCGCCGAGCGCCTGCGAACGGCCGCCGACGCAGGGACGTTCGAGGAGGCCTGAGCGACGACGACACGTGGCACGGAAGTTAAAACCGCGTCTCACTGGTTCCATTATCGAATCCGCGTATGACTCATGTTACTAACTACTCGGCGTGAGTGCAATTCGTATGGACGGTAGCTCTGACGAAACGGGAACCGATCCAGTCGTCGTCGCGCTGGGCGGCAACACGCTGCTCGGTGAACACGGTCGGTGGACGATTGACGAACAGCGAAACGTCATCGAGCAGACTGCGCGCCAGATGGCCGACGCTATCGACGCCGGCTACGATATCGTACTGACGCATGGTAACGGACCGCAAGTCGGTAACCTGCTTCTCCAACAAGAGCGCGTCAGCGAGACACCGCAACTCCCGCTTGACGTCCTGGTTGCCGAAACCCAGGCACAGATCGGGTATCTGCTGCAACAGGCCTTGGATAACGAACTCACGGGCTCCACGGATTTCATGACAGTCGTGACGCAAGTAGTCGTCGACGCCGCTGATCCTGCGTTCGGAAACCCGACGAAACCCGTCGGGCCGTTCTATACCGAAGCGGAAGCAGCGGAGAGACCGTTCGAAACACGAAAGGTGTCGACCGGCGACCGCCCATATCGTCGCGTCGTCCCGTCGCCCGAGCCCGTCGAAATCGTCGAAAGCGAGGAGATTACCCGCCTCGTGGAGCGGGGAAATCTCGTTATCGCGGCCGGCGGAGGCGGTGTGCCCGTCGTCCGGGACGGGGAGATCCGTGGTGTTGAAGCGGTGATCGACAAGGACAAAGCCTCACAACTGCTCGCGTCGGAACTCGGTATCGACACACTCGTGGTTCTGACTGACGTCGAGTATGCGTACGTGAATTATGGCGAGTCCGACCAGCGACCGCTTCGCCGGATCGCTCCCGAGACGTTACGCGCGCATCTTGAAGCGGGAGAGTTCAGCGAGGGGAGCATGCGACCGAAGATCGAAGCGTGCCTCCAGTTCCTCGAACAGGGGGGCGAACGAGCCGTGATTACCTCGCCCGAGCGACTGATAGATGCACTGAGCGGTGACGCCGGCACGCAGGTGCGAGCGTGATTCATCGTCCGCCAGCCGACAGGGTGGGACCGGTACGATTGATTTCCTCCCCGCCGTGAACGGCGCGGCCTCCTCCTCGTATTCCAGTAACGCTTACTTGTTTGTCGACCCAACCAGAAGATGAAATAATGAGCGAGTCACCCTCGACCGACGACCCACCGATCACGTTGTACCGCCTTCAGGCGTGCCCGTTCTGCGAGCGCGTTGTCCGGACACTCGACGAGTACGATCTGGAGTATCACTCGCGCTTCGTCGAGCCGATGCACTCAGAGCGTAACGCGGTCAAGCGTCTCACCGGGAAACGCACTGTGCCGGCTATCGTCGACGAGAATACGGGCGTCACGATGTCCGAGAGCGCCAATATCGTCGAATACCTCGAAAAAACCTACGGGGCGGGGGGATAGCAGATGGATCTCGGCTTCGAGGTCGTCGAACTCGACGCGTCGGATCATCCCGCGGAAGGAGCGCAAGCGCCGGATTTCGTCCGCCCGCTCGTGAACGACGAGTACTGGGAGGACGTCGCTCTGTCCGATCTCACTACCAGTAGTCCAGTCCTCCTCGTCTTCTATCCGATGGACGGGGCCTTTCCGGCGACGTACATCTGGAACGAGTTGCGCGACCGTGCGTGGGAAGAGGACTACGACGTCACGATCGTCGGGCTCTCGATTTCGACGCCGTACGAGCACAAAACGCTCATCGAGGAGCGTGAGATGCCCTACCGACTCTTCAGCGATCCACAGAACGGCGTCGCCGAGGAGTACGGCATCGTCAACGATCTGGACGGATTTGCGGGCGTCAGCGAGCCACGGCCGGCCGTGTTCCTCCTGGATACGGAACGGACGGTACAGTACGCCTGGGTCGCACAGGAGTGGCCGGCGTTCCCGGACTACGACGAGGTTGCGGACGAACTCGCCCAACTCTGATCTCTGATCCGCGGGTTCGAAAACCCGCTTCGGGTGGTCAGAGCGTGATTTCTCGGAGGGGATCCGACTGGCCGCAGTACGGGCACTGGAAATCGTCGACTGTGACGTCGTCGGGCATATCGTACGTGTAGTGGAGTTCAGCCATATCGAGTTCACAATCGTCGTTCTCACACGCGATTTCGAGCGTTGCAGGCATACTAGTCTCTAATAGTGGGCGTCTGATAAACCGGTGGGTCCCGGCAGTTGTGTAGGAGTGCTGATACGCCTTCGTTGGCACGAGTCTCGTCTGTGAGCCTCTGTGCCTGTCCCAAGAAATATACGATTATACAGGGGTTGCTACCTGTTTATGGACTGGCGTTAATCGCCCTGAGCAGGGATCGAAGGAGCGCACGCAAGTCGGCACTGGTGGCGTCGCTCTCATCCTGACCGACGTCGAAGCCGTCGTAACCACCTTTCTCGATGTTCAGGTCAGCCCAGACCATCCGGTGGTCTGACGCCCCGCCGTCGTTCTGGACCGCTTCGTACAGTTCCCGCTGTCCGCGCCCGAAGGCCGGCCACATGACGCCGCTGTCCTCGTACGTTAGTTCGGGCGACGGGAGGACGTAGTCGACCTGTTCGACGACACCCTCGAAGTCCCCGTCGATCCGGGTGGCGTACTTGTGACCGTGGGCTCTCCCACCGGGGCTCGTCGGGAGTTCCTCGGTGTAGAAGTCGTCGTTCTCGAAGAAGAACGACCGCGAGGGGTGGAGAATCCGGTCGGACATCGGACCGGCGTTCATGTCCCCCATCAGCACGTACATATCGTCGTCGAGACCGCCCTCGTGTCCGTCGTCGTCGTAGATATAATCGGCGTCGGCAACGTAGTCGGCCCAGAACCGGTTCTCGTCGTGGTTCCACCGACCGTTGAAGTTGTTACTCGCGTCGAAGCCCGGCGGCGTCGGGTGGGACATCAGCCCGTGGACGATCTCGCCGTCGACCCGGAAGGGCACGTCGACGTGAGTCTTCGAGGAGAGTCGGAACACCTCGGCTTCCTCTTCGGTCAGCCAAATGTCGTCCTCTCCCTTGTTGATATGCATGCTCCCGTCGTCGACGGGCATCAGGTTGCCCGGCATGTCCTTCCAGAGGAACTTCTGGAACGTTCTGATCTCGTCCTCGACGATCGGATACTGGCTTGCGACCGCAAACGCGTAGTGACCAGGGTAGAATCCGAACCCGAACGCGTCGCCTGGCAGTTCGCCCGCGGATCCGTCCTTGTTGAAGTCGTAGTCATCATCCGGCAGCACGCCAGTGTTGCTCGGCGGCTGGAATGTATAGGGGAACGAGAGCCCCTCCAGATGATCGGCCTGGGGCTCGCGGAGATAGTTATCGATGAACGCCCGCACGTTCTCCGTGTCGGTCGATTCCCCTTCCTGGATGTTGTTAGTCAGTTCGTTGATCAGAAGAATGTCGGGGTCCGCTTCCTGGATGACCCGGGCGGCCGCCGCCGCCGTTTCGTCGCCTTTCTCTTGTACCTGGCTGGTCTCCAGTTCCTGGATGTTGAACTGCGCGAATCGTGTCGCCGTCCGATAGTCATACGCACTCGCTGTACCGACAAGACCCGTAGTTGCTGCCGTTGCTCCGACGCCTTTCAGGAACGTTCGCCTGTTGGTGCTCCGAGGCATCGTTCATTTATAAAAAGCAACTATATATAAAAGTTCACTGTTCATATCAATATTGAGGAATCATATTTAATGACCAAGGAAAAGATCATTTTCAGCCTAGAGGTTTCAAAAGGGGTGTTAAGAGGAGGTCAGAAGGTACAGAGGACGAATAGAACTGGCTCTGAGCGGATGTAAAAGCCAACGCGATCCGCGACGGTACCCCGGGCAATAGCACGGATAGATATTCAAAGGCATATAATTAATATTTTTCTTTATTTTTCTCTATTCTAAATAGTGTAAAGATCGTTCGGGAGGGAGACGTGTGGCTTCGAGTTGTGCTGATAGGGATTAGCGTAGAAATCCATAGATTCCGCCCGGGAACAGCGATCCGGTCGTCCGATCGGAGTGAGAATTCCGCCGATAGGCGACGCTCATCCCTATGAATGCACGGTAGCCCTGGATGTCGACGGCGTCGGCAATAGTGAAAACGCGATCGTCGGAGATCGTGGGTCAGGGGGCATCAAGAGTTGGTGGTGGAATAATCAATCCCGGTGCCGTTCCGGCTGTCGCCACGGCCGCTGTCACGGAAAGGAATGAAGGCAGCGTCGACCACTATAGCTCTATCGCACTTCGAACCTTTCTTTTTTTGATGTCATCCACGCAACGGCATCCTTGCTCGGCGGCTGTTAAATAGGTGAAGAGTTAATAATAGAGGTGGTAACTCGGTCGGTAGCCGGAGTTATTATATTATACACCCATCCGTGACCAACACTTGGACATCGCCCACACAAATATTGGCAGCACAGAAAGTGACGCTCGTGGTGCCGGAACCGTTTCCGGAAACGGTCTGTGAAGATGCGGAACACGAGGACGGAGCCGTCATCACCACGCAGTCCAACTCTAATTCCTGAAACGTGGAAACGACACGCCGCGGCTTATTGGAGTCGTGGGCATCTAATCACGTATGTCGGAAAGATCGACGCCGACCTCGAACCGGCTGGCGGTAAACCAGCCGAGACGGAGCGCAGATCGTAATCAGACCCTCGCTGACCGAATCGATCCAACTGTCGACAAGATCGTTCTCCCTTCGCTCGACGAGGGGATCACCCTCCTCGACGTTGCGGACGGACGCGGCGTCCAGAGTCTCCAGTCGCTCGTCCTCGATCACGTGCTCCGGCATGACGGGCCGGCTTTCTGGATCGACGCGAACGGCCACGCGACGACGACCACGCTCGCACGGATCGCGCCGAGCCAGCGATTGCTCGACCGAATCCACGTCGCTCGCGGCTTCACCGCATACCAGCACTACGGGGCAGTCTGTGATCTCCCGACGGCGGTGAATCAGTCAATCCAGCAATCGACCACTGACGGCGAGACGCCACGCCGACAGCGACCGAATAGCGTCGACGAATCGTCCCCGCACACCCCCTCGCTCGTCGTCGCGCCGGCGGTCGACGCACAGTACCGCGGCGACGACATGCTCGGAGAAGGGCACGCGAAGACACTGCAGGCGCGAACGCTCGCACGACTGGCCACCTACGCCGAGGGCTATGACGTGCCGGTCCTCGTCACCCGGAGCGCGGTCGACGAGTTCACGGCGCCGGTCGCGACGGCCGCCGATCAGCACCTCGAATGCGAGCAAACGCGAATGGGACCACGGTTCGTCGGTGACGAGTTCGAGACGCTCGTCTACCCCATCGACAGCGGCGCGTACTACCAGACGACGTTCGACTACTGGCGACAGGTGCTCGGTGTTCGCGCCGAGCAGATCGGCCTCGAACCAGCCGCTCCCTCGCCATCGGGAAAGAGCGTTGCGGGCGTCGG
>JAZKRQ010000082.1:0-12228 GCA_036628575.1 Halapricum sp. | reverse complement strand
GGTACTCGTTGATCCCGTTTTTCGTCGATTTGGGATCGGTTATGACACCGAACGCCCCGGGTTCACCGTAAGCGACGTGCAGCGCGTCCGCTAGCAGGTCCAATATCGCGAGATCGTGTTCGACGACCAGCATCGATCGGTCTCCCTCGGCTGCCAGTTCCTGAATGATCCGGGCGGCGGTCATCCGCTGGCCGATGTCCAGGTAGGGCGTGATTTCGTCAAGGAAGTAAAAGTCGGCGTCCCTGGCCAGCGCTGCGACGATCGCCACACGCTGGAGTTCTCCGCCCGAGAGTGTGTCGATATCTTGGTCGACGACGGGCCCGATTCCGACGCGCTCGATGAGCGCGTTCAGTTCCCCGCGTTCGTCGGTACGTTCGAGCAGTTGGCGCGTGGTCCCGTCGAACTGATCGGGAATCTTATCGACGTACTGCGGCTTGCGCGAGACGGTCACCTCGTCGTCGATCAGCGCCTCCAGATAGTCCTGGAGGGCAGTCCCGCGGTACTCGTCGAGAACTGCGTCCCAGGAAGGCTCCTCGTTGTATTCCCCGAGGTTCGGCGTGAGTTCGTCGGCCAGTATGTGGACTGCCGTGGTCTTCCCGATCCCGTTCGGCCCGAGGATACCCGTCACGCGACCCTCGCCTGGAGCGGGCAAACCGTACAGCGAGAAGGCGTTCTCGCCGTAGCGGTGGATCGGATCGTCAGTCAGTTCCTGCGGGAGATTGATGATTTCGATGGCGTCGAACGGACATTTCTCGACGCAGATACCACAGCTCTCACCCAGACAGATCTCTTCGGAGATGCGGACCTGGTCGGGTCCGCCCTCGAACGGTTCGTCCTCGTCGTAGGCGTCGCCTCGTTTGACAATGCACTCTTTGCCCGTCCGGTTGGGCGGGCAGAAGTTCATGCACTCGTAGTTGCAGCGGTCGGGCTGGCAACGGTCGAGGTCGACGACGGCAATGCTATCTTCAGCCATAATGGTTCACCCGATCAGACCGTCTGGGCCGTCAGGAGCAGTGTCCAGGAGATAAACCACAGCGAAAATGTCATAAAGGCTATAAAAAGGTAATCCTTCGTGCTGAACTCCTGGACATCGACGCCCAAAGCCTGCAGGATCGGGAACTGTGCAGCGATCGCAGCCAGGATTACGAAGAGACTAATCTGTCCCGTGGGATCGGCCTCGAGGACGAACTCGGAGACCAGTGCTGCCCCGATCCCGATAAGCGAGGCCAGCGTCGTGACCGTCACACTGCGGACATGGCCGGTCATTCCGTCCGCCGTCTCGGTAGCCATACGTCCCCGTCGGCTACCCGGAGTAAAAAGCCGTTCGTTCCGGTATTCGCTTTCGGCACATTCCCGATTCTCCGGAACAGACAACGAAACGTTCGTCAGACGGTGGAGAAGCACAATCAACTTAGGAATCCAAAATTCTGGGGTGGTATCAGGCCACCTATCGAAGCAGAAAACCGTCTAAACATGGGGCCCCTATGCCAATACAAGCATGGCTACGCGAACGACTCATCTCGATGTCACGGGGATGTCCTGTGCCAACTGTTCGGCATCGATACAGGACGCTCTCGAATCCCTGGACGGCGTCACGGAGGCGAGCGCCAACTACGCGACTGATGAGGGATCAATCGAGTACGACCCAGAGACAGTATCGCTCGGAGAGATCTACGACGCGATCGAAGACGCCGGCTACGGCGCGATATCTGAAACCGTTTCGATAGCTATCTCCGATATGTCGTGTGCGAACTGCGCCGAGGCAAACGAGACGGCACTGGAAGAGACGCCGGGGGTCGTCAACGCCGAGGTAAACTACGCGACCGACGAGGCCCAGGTCACCTACAACCCCGCCGAGATCTCGATGGACGCCATGTATGATGCTATCCAGGATGCGGGGTACTCGCCGGTCCGGGAGGACGCCGGCGACGAAGACTCGGGACAGGACGCCCGCGACGCCGCCCGGCAGGAAGAGACCCGGAAACAGCTCCGTCTAACCCTGTTCGGAGCGGCTCTCTCGGCACCGCTTCTGTTCTTCATCGTGGAGCACTACCTGCTGGGGGGTGGAATCGTTCCCGAGACGGTCTTCGGTGTGCAGTTCGGCTGGGTCGAGTTCCTGCTCGCGACGCCCGTCCAGATCGTTCTCGGCTATCCCTTCTACAAGAACTCCTACAAGGCGATCGTCACGAACGGACGCGCCAATATGGACGTCCTCATCGCCCTGGGCTCCTCGACGGCGTACGTCTACTCCGTGGCAGTGCTATCCGGGCTGATTGCGGGTGACGTCTACTTCGACACGGCGGCGCTGATCCTCCTGTTCATCACGCTCGGGAACTATCTCGAAGCCCGCTCGAAAGGCCAGGCGAGTGAGGCACTCCGGAAACTCCTGGAGATGGAAGCCGAGACGGCCACGATCATCGGGGCCGACGGAACCGAACAGGAAGTCCCGCTGGAGGAGGTCAAGGTCGGCGACCTGATGAAGGTCCGGCCCGGCGAAAAGATCCCGACGGACGGGGTCGTCGTGGACGGCCAGTCGGCGGTCGACGAATCGATGGTCACCGGCGAGTCCGTCCCCGTGGAGAAGAGCGAAGGCGACGAGGTCGTCGGCTCGACGATCAACGAGAACGGGTTGCTCACGGTCAAGGCAACCAAGGTCGGCTCGGACACGGCGCTCCAGCAGATCGTTCAAACTGTCAAAGAGGCCCAGTCTCGCCAGCCCGACATCCAGAATCTCGCCGATCGGATCTCGGCGTACTTCGTCCCGGCAGTCATCGTCAACGCCCTGTTCTGGGGGGCCGTCTGGTTCATGTTCCCTCAGACGCTGGCAGGGTTCGTCGATTCGCTCCCGCTCTGGGGCCAGGTCGCCGGTGGACCGACCGTCGTGGGCGGATCCGTCTCCGTGTTCGAGTTCGCAGTCATCGTCTTCGCGTCGGCAGTGCTGATCGCCTGTCCCTGCGCACTGGGGCTGGCGACCCCCGCCGCAACCATGGTCGGGACGACCATCGGGGCGGGAAACGGGGTCCTCTTCAAAGGAGGTGACGTCCTCGAACGCGCGAAAGACGTCGATACTGTCGTCTTCGACAAGACGGGCACTCTCACCGAAGGGAAGATGGAACTGACAGACGTGGTGGCTTTCGACGACGCAACCGCCGACGGCGGGGAACCGGCCCCTGATGGTGGCGCAGTCGCCGCCCCCGAACGCATCACAGAAGACGACGTGCTCCGGCTGGCGGCGGCCGCCGAGAGCGGCAGCGAGCACCCGCTCGCACAGGCCATCGTCGAGGGTGCCGAGGAACGCGGCCTCGACGTTCCGGAACCGGAATCCTTCGAGAACGTGCCCGGCCACGGGATCAGGGCGACTGTGGACGGTAGCGAAGTGCTGGTCGGAAACCGCAAGCTCATGCGGGACGAGGGCATCGCCCCCGAGCCCGCTGCCGAGACGATGGAGCGCCTGGAGACCGAAGGCAAGACTGCGATGTTGGTCGCCTTCGACGGGGTGCTCACCGGCGTCGTTGCGGACGCCGACACGGTCAAAGAAGGTGCCAAGTCAGCGGTCACGGCCCTGCGTGAGCGCGGTGTCACCGTGATGATGATCACCGGCGACAACGAGCGGACCGCCCGTGCGGTGGCCGAACAGGTCGGAATCGATCCCGAGAACGTCCGGGCGGAAGTGCTCCCGGAGGACAAGTCTGACGCGGTCGAGGCTATCCAGGAAGGGGGTCGAAAGGCCATGATGGTCGGTGACGGCGTCAACGACGCGCCGGCACTGGCTGTCGCCCACGTCGGGACGGCCATCGGCTCCGGGACGGACGTCGCCATCGAGGCGGCCGACGTGACGCTGATGCGGGACGATCCGCTGGACGTTGTGAAGGCGATCCGCATCTCGGATGCGACCCTCCAGAAGATCAAGCAGAACCTCGTATGGGCGCTCGGGTACAACACGCTGATGATCCCGCTGGCTTCTCTGGGACTCCTCCAACCTGTGCTGGCCGCAGCGGCGATGGCGTTCTCCAGCGTCTCCGTGCTGACGAACAGTCTGCTGTTCCGGCGATACACCCCCGACCGCGACTATAGGCTGTTGGGACGGTTACGATAACTTCCCACAGCGTATCGTCTTCGGGATCAACCAACCTCGCGCTAGCAGAAGCGATTGCGAAGTCGGAACCGATTGCCTCAATCTTTATACGGGCAGGGTCCCTGGTTTCACTCAATGACTGAGACCGACGAGGAGACTATCTCAGACCTTCCGCCGAGTGCGAAACTCGTCTTCAAGGTCCTGGAGTACAAGGGGCCACTGACACAGAAGGGAATCGTAGAGGAATCCATGCTCTCGGCGCGAACGGTCCGGTACGCGCTCGAACGGCTCGAAGAGGTGGGGGTCGTCGAAGAGGACGTCTACTTCGCTGACGCACGCCAGAACCTCTACGAACTGACGGTCGAGGACGCCGATCAGGCCGAACAAGCGCTGTCCGATTGAGAGGGCGAACGACGGGGACGGCAGTACAGCTCTGGTTTCGCATCTGCAGTGTTTTCGTGGGTGGCGGTATCCCGACGGGGTCCGGGTTGTTGTCCAACACAGGCTACCAGCGGCTGGTCCCCGCTATTTCTGTGGCTCGTCCCTTTCTTCGAGCACCCAGAACGAGTAGCTTTGAAACAGTTTCAGATCCGGGAACCAGATGCTGTCGATAACTACCCGGATGGAGACAGTGGTGGAAAGAGAGAACGGGTGGCGGTCTACACGTCGTAGGTGTCGTAGGTCTCGATGTCGACGCCCTCGGCGGTGACTTCCGCGACGCAGAGCCCGTTGCCGGAACCAGTGTCGCGCTCGGCTGCCGCCTCGATCGAAACCGCAGCGACCTCGGTCGCTTCCTCGAGACTCATATCCGGTTCGTAGCGGTCTTCGAGCGTCCCATATGCGACGGTAAGTCCGGATCCAGTAACGGTGTAGTCGTCTTCCATTACGCCGCCGGCAGGGTCGATACTGAAAACGTGGCTGCCGTCCTCGTCGACGCCGCCGAGAATGGGATTGATCGCCAGGAACGGGCCGCCGCGGGCGAAGTTACCCGCTAACGTCGAAAGTGCCTGCATGCTCATCTGCTCGCCGCGACGCGCCTCGTAGAGGTTGACCTCCGCGCGGAGGGTTCGGATGAACGACTGGGCGCCGCCGACGCTACCAACCAGCGTTAGGGCTGCTGTCGGGTGGATCTGTTCGACCTTCTGAACGTTCTTGTTCGAGACGAACCGGCCGCCGAGACTGGCCCGGCGGTCGGTGGCGACGACGACTCCCTCTTCGGTCGCGATGCCGATGGTCGTCGTTCCGGTCTTGTTGACGGCTTCCTCGTTACGGTCGCTGCTGGGAAGCGACCCGAGTTCCGGCTCGTAGGCGGCCGTCTCGAGATCGCGACCACCCGAAAGGCGCTGTCGGTTCCGCGAGAACTCCGAATCCACGTGTGGGTCGTGCATGTCCGACGGCTACTGGCCCGGCGTTGATAAAGGCTCCCGTTGTAGCCGATTCACCTGAGATCGCCCATCGCGTAGTAGAACCGCTGAAGCGCAGTAAAGTGACCGACGACCGCGAAGACGATCAACAGCCACCCGACGACGGTAAACCCGCGGATCGGTTCGGTCACCACGACCGCGACCGCACCGACAACGCCGATCAACACCAGCCGGTCGGCCCGGCCGAGTAGGCCTCCGTAGACCCGTTCGAGGCCGACAGCCTGAGCCTGCGTACCGAGATACGAGGTCATAAGCACGCCCGTCACCGCCGCGAGCCCCAGGTCGTACCGCCCGATCCCGGCAGCCAGGCCGACGAGAATGAAGATGTCCGCGTAGCGGTCGAGGACGTGGTCGAGGAGGTCCCCCGCTTCCGAAGACGCGTCCAGCCGACGAGCGAGCGCACCGTCGAGCAGGTCGAGCCAGCCGTTGGCGAACACCAGCAGCGCGCCGATGCCGTAGTACAGCGACTCGTCGCCACCGAGATAGAACGCTCCCGCCGAGAGGGCAGCGACCACGATGGCGAGAACGCTCACTGCGTCGGGTGTCAGCCCGAGTTTGGCCGAAGCGGTCACGAACGGCCGGAGCACACGATCCGCCAGTGAACGATACTTATCGAGCGTCATAAGTAGCCCATGTAATCGACGGTCCCGGCACTGGGTTCGCGCTCGCCGGCGATCACGGCCTCGATCTCCGCGGCTACCTCAGCAGGAGTCCGATCGGTGGTCTGGATCTCGTACACACTGTCCTCGCCGTGATTTTCGACGGCGTGGCCCAGCACGACGTCCAGTGCTTCACTCTCGGCGTTCTCACGGGCGGACTCGGGCGATTCCCCACGCTCTATCAGACGTCGTTCGATTTCCTCGGGGTCACATCGAAGGACGACCACCCGATCGGCATCGAACTCGTGGGCGAGGTGGGACTCTATGATCGCGTCCTTGTGGTCGTCGAGCCACTCGGCGACGGCGTCGAGATCGGCGATCATCGAGTCGCGCTCATCGTCGCGGCCGGTCGTGAAGTCTCGCTCGCGAATGACGTCATTGAGATGGATCACCTCGAAGTCGGTGTCGAGGTGTTCGACCGCGGTGGTCTTGCCCGTTCCGGGCGTCCCAGTGACGGCAATTCTCATCGGTTGGCCTCCGGCCTGTGCTCCGCCAGCACCTCGTTTATCGTCTCTACCGCACGTGGGGTTTCCTCGCGCGTGCCAGTGGTAATCCGGATGCACTCGGGGAGGCCGAAACTCGAACAGTCACGGACAATCACACCCTCACGCTGGCAGGCGTCAGCGACGGCTGACGCGTCGCCCACCTCGGCCAGAACGAAGTTCCCTCCGCTCTCCCAGGTCTCGGCATCGAGGTGCTCTCGGATATATTCCCGTCCCCAGCGGGCGGTCGCGATTGTCTCTTCGAGGAATTGTTCGTCCTCGAGCGCCGCGAGGCCGGCCCGACAGGCGACCTCGCTAGCAGCGAAGGGCGTGTTCACGCGGGCGTAGGCCTCGCCCCACTCCTCTGGAGTGATCGCGTAGCCCAACCGAAGCCCGGCTAGCCCGTACTCCTTCGAAAACGATCGGAGCACGGCTACGTCATCCCGTTCGCGGACGAGTTCGACCTTGCTCTCAAGTTCGGAGAAGACCTCGTAGGCCTCGTCGACGACGATCAGCGTTTCGTCATTGGTCCGGTCGGCGATCCGCCGGACTTCCTCGATCGTCACCTCCGATCCGGTCGGGTTGTGAGGGCTCGTCAAGTAGATTATCCGTTCGCCGTCATAGGACGAGAGGACGCGCTCCGGAGACTGGTGGAAGTCTTCCGACTTCGAGAGTTCGAAGGTCTCGATGGTGCCGTGATGATACTTCGCACTCATCCCATGGTAGGTGAAATCCGGATCGGGGACGAACACGGTCTGGCCAGGTTCTAGCAGCGCTCGTGAGAGATAATCCAGCGCGCCGTCGCCGCCGTTGGCCAGCCAGATCTGTTCGTCAGAAACGTCCCACTTCTCGGCGAGGTCCGCGATCAGGTCCGTGTGTGAGGACTTGGGGTAGCGGTTGACGTCCGCGGCGGCGTCCCGGACGGCCTCGACGGCCTTCGGGGACGGTCCGAGGGAGTTCTCGTTCGAGGAGAGTTTGATCAGGTCGTCCGGATCCAGTCCCAGGTCCCGGGCGACCTCTTCGATCCCCCGTCCGGCCCGATAGATCGAGTGCATCGAGAGGTCCCGTGGTTCCATACCCGGTGCAAGCGCACGACGGGTCTTAAGCGTGCCCAAGCCGGTCGACCAGGATGGCTATTTTGTCGTCCTGGCCTACAGACCAGGACGGCTGCGGTACCGTCCTGTCCCACTGACCAGGACGGCTGCGGTACCGTCCTGTCCCACTGACCAGGACGGCTGCGGTACCGTCCTGTCCCGCTGACCAGGGCGATTCACTGTCGTCTGTTCCGCCGACCGAAACGACTACCACTTGCCGGCGTGACGTTCCGATACCGAAATGCCGCTTTTGACATCCGGAAACTCCGGATCATAAACCAGCTGATGAAAAGCGGGACGGAGAACGTGACCCGATCGCTGGCGTCACTGGCGGACGTCGAATCGACCGTCGACATCAAGAGTCTCTCGTTCGTCGAGCCGGCCGATATCGCTGCCGAGATCGGCACCGATCGGATCTACAGTGCCTCGTTTCTGATCCAGGTTCGTTCGCGAACCTGCTGGATCACCTCATAGTGATTACTGTAGCGATTTACCGCTACGACCGCACGACTGCGTGCGGTCGATGTGGAACAGACCTACAGTAATCACTATCAGTGTCGAGGAGATAACAGATCGAAGAGAGTCCACTGGCGAGTTGCGGTAGTTTCGGATCCTCTACCTTCAAGAGCATGCCGTCCCCGGGAACGGACATGGGAGTCGAAGAAAGCGGACTGTACGCGATTCACGTCCTGTTCGCCGGGATCTGGACCGGGAGCGTCGTCTTCGTGACGTGGGCGGTCCTGCCAGCGGCACGCGACGGGAACCTCAATGCCGAACCGTTATCGGCCATCACTGGCCGTCTCAGATCACTCTCGCGAATCAGTGCCCTTCTGTTGGCACTGACCGGGGTCCGGATGGCGATGGTCCTTCCTCACGAGTACACCTCAACCGATGTCTTGTTCGGGACGAACCGCGGATACCTGCTCGTCGCGATGATCGGTTTCTGGCTGGTGTTGATGGGTCTGATCGAGGTCGGCGCGAGTAGACTCGCCGACGGGACGAGCCAGCGGAAGGTCCGCGAACCAGCCCGGAACGCCCGTCCGTTCTTCCTCGGGGCGACCCTCGTCGCCGTTCTCTTGCTGGTCGACGCCGGACTGCTGCTTGGCCAGCCGTTCTAGAATCCGCTAGAGCAGTTCTCGTCCTCCGAGTACTTCGTCGAGATCTATCCCGGCTAGGCAGGACAATTCAACTGATTTTCTACAGTACATTTCAAACGGTTGAATAACCAATTACAGATATTTTGTTGGTTTTTCGAGATAGTTCGGTATGGCCACTGACAAAACGCGTTCGTCTACGCGGGCCAACTACAGTGACGACCCGGAGACGCCCACCGGCATCTGGATCGTCGCGGTCGTGGGGATCCTCGGCGCAATACTCGGCCTGTTGTCAGGAATTGGTTGGTTCATCGCCGACGAATTCCACGTCGCCTTCAGCGTCGGTATCGTCGTCTTGTCGCTAGTTCAGATGCTAACGATGCTCGCACTCGTGGGGCTGACAACGTGGGCGTGGTATGCGACCCTGGTGCTCTATAGCCTGTCAGCAGTCCTGAACCTGATAACAGGTGACGGTAGCGCGGTTGTCGTGTCGCTCGTGGTCGTCGGCTACGTCGCGTCCCAGGGGGATCTGTACCGATCGTAAATTGTCGCGTTGACGTGGCTCACCGAGATCCAAATAATGCTCAGAAAACTCAAACGGATGCGGCGGAATCCGATGCTGCTCGCACAGTACGTCCTGAACAACCCGAAGAAGGTGGCACTGATGCTGCTCGGAGTTGCCGGCGTCGTCGCTGTCGTCCTGCTGTCGTTCCAGGTCGATGCTATCCCTACCTGGATCGGTCTCCTGGGGCTAGCAGCCCTCCCGGGATACGCCGCGTGGCTACAGTGGGGGCGACTGTCGCTGTTGATTCAGGCGTCGGAGATGCCGGCCGACCAGGTCTCCCCGGGCGTGGTCAAGGTGAGCGGAACGGCAAGAGCGGCGAGAGGGGATCTGCGCGTGAGCCCAGGTAGAGAGCACGACGAGGAATACCTCGCCTACAAACGGATCGAAAAGGTCGATACCGATCACGGCAACGAGGACGAAGAGTTGCCCTTCATGGACGAGGACACTCGGGAGCGTGACGTCGGGGCCGTCCCGCTCTACGTCGAGGACGACACGGGGGACGTTCTCGTCGATACGAACAACGCCGACGTCAGGCTCTCCTGGGACGATACAAACCGATCGGGTCGCCGTACGACGAAATGGGCGGCGCTTCGACCCGGCGATCAAGTGACTGTCTACGGGACGGCGATGCCTCCCGAGCAGCGCACGCCGCCGGGACTCGTGGATTCGTTGTCGGACCTCAGCGATACGATGACTGGGCAGGATTTCGACGAGATTGCGGCCGAAGAAGACACCGTAATCTCGAAAGGACCCAGGTTACCGTATCTCATCGTCTCGGATCGGTCCGGTATCGGTCTGCTTGGTCGACAACTGGTCTATTTCCTCGTGGCAGTCCTGCTGACGCTAGGATTATTCGGTGCAGCTGGTCTCGGTATCCTCGGGATGCCAGTCGTCTGATAGTGATTACTGTAGGTCTGTTCCACATCGACCGCACGCAGCCGTGCGGTCGTAGCGGTAAATCGCTACAGTAATCACTATGACTCCATCGTATACCGACGGACGTAAGCCCTGATACTTTCAGTCGTGACCGGTTCGACTGAAGCAGTATCAAAAGTTACGTCCGTCGGTATAGTTTGGCCATACGCCTCCGAGGACCTCCTACAGATCAGCGTTGTTCCAGCGTTTCTTCGAGATGATCAGTCACCCGAAGAGCCAGCGCGGCGATAGTCAGGGTCGGGTTCATCGCCCCTGCACTGACGAAAACGCTGCTCGAGGCGATCCAGGCGTTGTCTAGATCGTGGATCCGACATCGCGGGTCGACGACGCTCGTCTCGGAGTTCCTGCCCATACGGGTCGTTCCCATGTGGTGGTAGGCCGGCCCGGTCGAATCCGGGCCGACCGTCCACTCGATGTCGGCGTCGAGTTCTTCGAGGATCATCCGCTGAATCCCGTTGGCACGTTCGACCGTCCGACGGTCGCGTTCGCTGATCGACCACTGAATCTCGGGGACCGGGTTACCGTGATCGTCTGTCTGCGAAGGGTCGAGAGTGACTCGGTTTTCGGAGCGCGACTCCTGCTGGACCAGACCGGCGACTTCGAGATAGTTTCCGTATGTGTCCCGGAGTGTCGAGAGCAGATCGTCGCCCCACTCGTCAGCAGTGAGCGCCTCCTCGGTTGGGGAAGGGCCGGCGTAGTTCAGCAGTTCGAGTTTGATCGGTGGATGTTCGTCGCTGTCGTAGAACTGGTGGCTCTCGGTGGTGTTGAACCCGACGTGTTTCTGGCGGGTCGGCCGGTCGATAGTGCCTCCGACCCGAGCGCCGAGGTGTTCAGTGAAGTACCTGCCGACGGCGCCGGAGGTGTTGGCCAGCCCGTCGGGATACTGTTCGGTCGCCGACAGCAGGAGAAGGCGCGGTATCTCGATGCCACCCGCCGCCAAGACAAACTGTCGGGCCTCTTGGCGATACTCCTGGCCGTCAGGGGTCGCGTAGACGGCGGCCTCGACTCGGTCGCCCGACTCGTCGTGTACGAGTCGCTGGACCGGCGTCCGGTCGAGGACGCGCGCGCCAGCCTGTTCGGCTTTCTCGACGTGGACGGTCGCATCGTACTTCGCGCCGGAGGGGCAGACGGGTTTACAAGTGCCGTACCCGACGCAGGCCCCGCGGCCGTCGTACGACTCGGAGTTGCGGGCGTTCGGCACCGAATGGGTCGTGATCGCCAGCGCTCGACAGGCCCTCGCGAAGATCGAGTCGCTGTGGGAGGGCGGGAACGGGGGAAGCGGGAACGGTTCCTCACGTTCGGAGGCGAACGGGTTGTCGTCGGCCCCGGCCACGCCCATCTCCCGCTCGGCTTCGGCGTAGTACGGTCGGAGGTCGTCGTACGCGATCGGCCACGGATCACCGCCGTTTTCTCCATTGAAGTCCCGCTCGTGGAGGCGCATCACCATCCCCTGCCAGTGAAGGCTCGTTCCACCGACGCCTTTCACCCGGCTGTGGTTCAGGGGATAGTGAGCCGATCCCGTGGACGTGAACGCGTCACGGTCCCCACCCATGTCCCATACCGACTGCGGGGCGTGGGCTGGCCGAATCGACCGCTCCATCCGCTCAACCCGATCCTCCGTATCGAACCTGGGCCCGGCCTCCAAGACGACCACGTCGTGGCCACCGTTGGCCAGGCGATGGGCTATCAGTGCACCCGCCGGCCCGGCCCCAACGACACAGACGTCAACGCGCTCGGACGGACTCCGATCGACTGCCATCCTGACTGGATTAGGTAACCCTAAACAAATGTGTTTTCATCCACTGTTGGTAGTGCTATCGGAAGTATTCGAGAAACATGTGGAACAGCGGCGACGGACGACCCTGCGGTACTCATAGTGATTACTGTAGCGATTTACCG
>JAZKRQ010000081.1:0-12337 GCA_036628575.1 Halapricum sp. | reverse complement strand
CACCGACGCCGACGAACGCCGGCGACCCGCGGCGTCGCAGTCGTCCAGTCGTACCACTCGAACTTCGGCTATCTGGGTCTGCCGCTGGTCGCGGCCACGCTCGGAAGCGCCGCTGCCGCGAAGGCGAGTCTCATCCTCGGCGTCGGCGCGCTCACGCAGGTCCCGCTGACCGTATTAATCCTCCTGCGGGTCACAGACACCGACGCGTCAGTGTTGGACGAACTGCGCGGGGTAGTGACGAACCCTGTCCTCGTCGCCCTCTCGATTGGACTGCTCTTCTCCTGGCAGGGGGCGACCGTGCCCGCGGCCGCCGCGACTGGACTGGGCTACCTCTCGGATCTGGCGCTGCCCGTGGCCCTGCTCTGTGTCGGTGCGTCGCTGGAGCTGACGCTACCCGAACGCGACTACGGGACGATCGGATCCGTCGTTGCCCTCAAGGTTTTCTTCATGCCGCTGCTCGCGTGGGCGACGTTCACGGCGCTCGGAGCGCCGACGCTGACCCTCCAGGCTGGCGTCCTCATGTTCGGGGCACCGACGGCCGTCTCGACGTACATCTACGCGAGCGAACTGGGCGGGAACCGGCGGATCGCTTCAGTAAACATCTTCGTGACGACCGTCGTCTCGATCGTCACCCTGTTCGGCGCGCTGCAGTTCCTGCTGTGAAAACTACGACCGTTTCTGGATCTCCTCACGGAGGACACTGCTCACGAGATCGCCGTCCGCTTTCCCGCGGAGCTGGCCCATGCACTCGCCCATCAGCCCGGAGAACGCACCCATTCCCTCCTCGCTGACCTGCTCTGCGTTTCGCTCCACGACCTCGACGACGGCCGCCCGGACCTCGTCTTCGGAGACGCCGCCCAGCCCTTCCTGTTCGACAGCTTCCTCGGCTGAGAGGTCTGGATCCTCCGCCAGGGCCGAGAGGAGATCGTTCATCCCCTCACTGGGGACTTCCCCCTCGTCGACCAGTTTCAGGGCATCTTCGAGGTGCTCGTCGGCGAGATTCTCGACGGGCGTGTCGTACCGCCGGAGCTCCGTCAGCGTCGATTCGAGGGTGCCGGCCGCCAGCGTGGGATCGACACCGTCGGCAACCACCTTCTCGAACAGGGGCATGTACTCCCCGTATGCGACCTGCTCGGCAAGGCCGGCGTCGAGATCGAACTCGTCCTGATAGCGCTGTACCTTCTCCGTCAGGAGTTCAGGCGTCTCGACTTCGCTGACGTCCGGCTCGACCGGCGGAACGTCTGTCTCGGGATACATCCGCGCCGCGCCCGGAAGCGGGCGAAGGTATCGGGACGTGGCGTCCTCGTTGGCGTCGCGGGTCTCCTCGGGGACGCCCTCGATCGCCGTCTCGGCCCGTTTGGCGACGGCGTCGATTGCCAGCTCGGCGGTCTCCGGATCGTCGGCGACGATGGCCACGGCGTCCTCGGGGTTTGCGTCGACGGCCTCGCAAAGCGCCCCGACTTCCGCCTCGGTGACGCCGTAGGCGGGCAGTTCGTCCGTGTGGAAGATCCCGCCCGCGCCGTGGCGCTTGGCGTGATCGGAGAACTCGGTTCCCAACCTCCGGTCGGGCTGTATCTCCCGACCCACGAGGCCGTCGAACCCCTCCAGGCGGACGGCCTGGACTGCACCGCCGGAAGTGAGAGCGCTCTGGATGACGCCCGAATCCGTCCCCTCGAAGACCCCGGACACGTCCTGGGGCTCGGCGACAGCGGCGTCACGCTCTGCCAACTCGTCAGCGATCTCCAGCAGGGCGACCTGCCGGCCGACCTCGTTGCGGACGATATCGTCGATGTCGTCGAGGCTCTGGACGCCCTTGAGTTCGATCCGTGCCCCCTCCGCGATCGAGACGTTGACGTCCTGGCGGATGGTTCCCAGGCCCCGCTTGACGTGGCCAGTCGAACGCAACAGCATGCCGATCCGCTCGGCGGCCTCTCGTGCCTGTTCGGGCGAGCGAATGTCCGGTTTCGTGCCGATCTCGACAAGCGGGATCCCCAGTCGATCCAGCGAGTACCGGACCCCAGAATCGGTTTCGGCGACGCGCTGGGCACTCTCCTCCTCGAGCATGAGGTCGTCGATCCCGACTGGCCCCTCGTCAGTCTGGATCTCGCCGTCGTCGGCGACCAACATCGTGCGCTGGAAGCCGGAGGTGTTCGAGCCGTCGATAACCAGCTTGCGCATCGTGTGGATCTGGTCGACTGGCTCCATATCGAGTAGCTGGGCGATCTCCAGAGCGACGGTGAGGGCCTCGTCGTCGACTCGGTGGGGGGGCTCGTCGTCCTCCTCGACCAGGCAGGTCGTGACGTAGCCCAGATACTCGAACTCGCGTTCGACCTGGCTCTCCTCGAGGGCGGCTTCGTCGAGTTCCCCGAGTTCACTCTTGGTCGGATGAAGGTACCGAGTGAGTCGGCGGGTCGATTCCTCGGGTTCGCGCAGTTCCGTCGGACACTCACAGAAGAGCTTCGTCCCGGTGTCCAGTTGCTGGTGGATCTCCAGGCCGGCCACCAGCCCCAGGTCGTCGTAGTCGAACTCGTCGGTCATTGGCAGTGACTCCGAGTCCGGGGGGCAAAAAACGCATCCTTCCACGCCGCCAGATCTTCCCTAGTCGATTCGCTCCCGCCGATGGCCTCGTCCGACGATCACTCCTCGCCGAGGATCCCCGGTTCGGTCATTTTCGACGGGTCCAGCACCTCGTCTACCTCATCCTCGTCGAGATAGCCCTCTTCGAGAACGACCTCGCGGATCGTCTTGTCTTCCGCAAGTGCCTTCTTCGCGACTTTGCTTGCCTTGTCGTAGCCGATGGCGGGATTGAGAGCCGTCGCCAACGCCATGCTCTGTTGGACGCGCTCGGCGCAGTGCTCGCGATCGGCTTCCAGTTTCGCGACGAACTTCGTGGCGAAGGCCCCGCTGACGTTCGCGAGCAGTTCCGACGACTGCAGGAAGTTGTAAGCGATCACCGGTTTGTAGAGGTTGAGGTCGATCTGGCCGTTGGCCGCGCCCGTCGAGACCGCGGCGTCGTTGCCGACGACCTGTGCGTAGACCTGATTGACCGATTCGGCGACGACAGGGTTGATCTTTCCAGGCATGATCGAGGAGCCGGGCTGGTTCTCGGGTTGGTCGATCTCGCCGAAGCCGTTTCGGGGTCCCGAGGCCAGCAGGCGGAGGTCGTTCGCGACCTTGTGCAGGGAGCCCGAGACGGTCCGCAACGCGCCGTGGGCCTCGCTCATGGCGTCGTGAGCGGCCTGGGCCTCGAAGTGGTTGTCCGCCTCGCGGAACGGCAATAGCGTCTCCTCGCCGATGTATTCGGCCGCGAGTTCGGGGAACTCCGGATGGGTGTTCAGTCCGGTACCGACCGCTGTCCCGCCGAGCGCGAGTTCCGCGAGGCGTTCAGTGGAGTCCTCGACGCGACTGATTCCCTTCTCGACTTGCGCCCGGTAGCCCGAGAACTCCTGTCCCAGCCGGATCGGCGTCGCATCCTGCAGGTGGGTCCGACCGGTCTTGACTACGTCCTCGAACTCGTCTTCCTTGGCTTGCAATTCCTCTCGGAGCGTCTCCAGACCGGGCAGGAGATCCCGCTCGACGGATTCGAGGGCCGCGACGTGCATCGCCGTCGGGATCACGTCGTTGCTCGATTGTCCGAAGTTGACGTGATCGTTCGGGTGGATCTCGCGGGACCCGACCTCGCCGCCGTAGATCTCGGTCGCGCGGTTCGAAATCACCTCGTTTGCGTTCATGTTCGTCGAGGTGCCGCTGCCGGTCTGGAAGATGTCGACCGGGAACTGGTCGTCGTGCTCGCCGGCGATGACTTCGTCGGCGGCCTGAATTATACAGTCGGCCTTCTCGGCAGGAACAGTGCCCAGATCGCGGTTGGCCTGTGCTGCGGCCTTCTTGACGACCCCGAGCGCACGCACGAAACGTCGTCCGAATCTGAGATCGCTGATCGGGAAGTTCTCGACGGCGCGCTGGGTCTGGGCCCCCCAGTAGGCGTCCGCTGGCACCTGCATCTCGCCGAGGCTGTCGGATTCGGTTCGGTATTCGTCTGCCATATGCTAGCTCTCGACTGGCGGGGACAAAATCTCTCTGGTGGATCGAACGACCGTTCCCGACAGCTTGGCGCTGACATCCAATTACTCGAATATATCGACAGTCACGCCGTCAGCCGGATCGACGGCGTACGTCGACAGTTCCCAGTCGGGAAACGCGTCCGGGTACTCGCGTGTTATCGTGTCCGCGACCGTTCCAGTGTTGGTTCCATCGACAGCGATGATCGCTGCTCCGCCCCAGCCTGGGCCGATCATGCGGGCACCGTACGCGTCGTTCTCGACGGCAGTTTCAACGATCCAGTCCAGTTCTGGCGTGGTCGCATCGAAGTGTTCGGCCAGGTCCTCGTGGGCTTCGACGAGCACTTCGCCGAAGGATTCAACATCATCGTCATCCAGAGCCGTCGCGGCCTGGCGTACGCGGGCGTTCTCCCGAACGACGTACCCCAGTCGTTCAGCGCGCTCGCCGTCCAGCCGGCTCAGCGCCGCCAGATCCACTTCCGGCGAGGCCGCTGCCCCGAGTTCGGCCAGTGCGGCTCGAACCGTCTCCCGACGGTCCGCAAAGGGAGAGTCGGCGAGTTCGCGGTGGATGCCGGAGTGGACGACCAGGAACCGGAGATCGGTCGGAATCGAAACTGTGGAGTACGTCTCTGAACCGAGATCGAGAAACAGCGCTTCGTCGGCCTTCGACAGTGCGATGGGGTGGTGTGCAGGGAACTCGTGGTCGACACCGAGAAACTCAGTCTCGACACGCCGCCCCAGTCGTGCGATATCTTCGCGAGAGAGTTCCAGATCGTACGCCGCACCGAGGAACGCCAGCACGGCCAGTTCGAGACTCGCCGAGGACCCAAGTCCCTTCCCCAAGGGCAGGTCGCCGCCGATCGTTCCCTCGAAACCGTCAGGATCGTATCCGGCTTCAGACAAGATGGCGTAGCAGCCACGGACGTAGTCGGTCCAGTCCCCGGCCGGTTCCGGATCGTCGATCCCGAACGCCCGCGTCTCACCCATCGCTTCCGAAGTGATAGTCACCTTTGCGGCGGGTTCGGCCTCGAGCGTCGTCGCCAAGTCCGTCGCCATAGAGAGAGCGAAGCCACCACTGTAGTCAGTGTGCCCGCCAATGAGGTTGGCCTTGCCGGGGGAGCGTACGTGATACATGTGCGAACAGCAGGACCCGGCGCGTGGTCAGTGTTGCGACCCGCGTCGACGCGTCTCACTCCTAGTGACTGCTGTAACTATGTACCGGTACGACCGTCCGACTGCGGGCGGTCGATGTGGCATTGACTTACAGCAGTCACTATCACGGGGATGATTTCGGTGCTATCACTCCCACTCCTCCAGAGCGATGACGGCGTCGGATTCGAGCCACTCGCCGTCTGCCTGTCCCTCAAGAACCGCGTGCTCTCCGTCGACTTCGAGTGTGGTTTGTTCCATAGCTGTTCTTTCGACCCCCGCACTTCTGAGTTGTCTGCCTATCCAGTTAGGCTCAAAACTGGTTCGGAGCACTCTGCCGACAATCCACAGTCGGTGAGAGTAACAATCTCACGGACCTAACGCTCACAGCCCGCGTCGTTCCAGCCACGGCGTGATGTGCCGGTATCCGAGAGCCGTCAACGGCCCGAGCGAGATTCCCCAGATGAGATGGGTCCCCAGCAGTCGCGCTGAAAGGTTCGGCACCGACTCCGGAAAACCGAGCAGTCGGAGCCAGATCGGCGCGACGAATCCCGCGGCCAACAGCCAGAGAACGAGACCCCATCCGACGCCGATCATGAGATACGCGGGGACGTGATCGTGGTATTGCTCCGGTACGAGCGAGATCAGCCCCGCAAAGACGAAGCCGAAGACGATGCTGTGGAACTCGTGTGTTATCCACCCGACCACCGGGCTCGGGGCTCCGTAGAAGACGCCGATACCGCTGACAGAGCCGCCGAGTAACACGGCGACGAAGCCGTACAATATTCCGGCGAAGACGGCGGCCCCGAAAGTGACGAGGAGGTGCGGAAGTGAGGGTCTGAACCCCGCCAGATGCGCCGAACTCGGCCGTAACCCGGTCTCGTCAGTTCCGGGACGAGGCAACACGACGGTTATCGTCGAACCGTCCTCACCCACTGTCGTCTCTATCGAACCCTCGAAACTCTCGACGAGGAACCGGACGATGTTCAGTCCGAACCCTGTCCCAGGATCGTCGAAGGACTTGACGTTCCCGCTCTCGAGTAGTTGCCGTTGGCTTTCGGGGAGTCCCGGCCCATCGTCGCTGACGCTGACGCGAACCGTATCAGTCGTCTCAGTGACTGAAACTTCGACTGTCGCGTCTTCCCCACTCGCGTGGACGGCCGCGTTTTCGAGCAAATGTGTGAAGACGCGTTCCAGTTGATCAGTCGCGCGTACGAATGTCTCGTCGTCTTGTCTCGCCACTATGACATCGACGTTCGGATACTCCCGTCTGACCGTCTCGACACTATTTACGAGGCACGCATGGATGTCGATCGAACCGATCGGGGGTCCGCTAGTTCGAGCAGTGCGGGTCAGGTATTTCACCTCCTCGATCGTTCGCTCGATGGCGTCCGAGTGCTCGTTAATTACTGCCTCGGCGTCCCTGGCCCCTTCGCGCCGGATCGCAGCGTATCCCCGTATGGCGGTAAGTGCGTTGAGTATCTCGTGACGGAGAAACCGATTGAGTACGTCGAGCCTGTCGGCCTGTCGGCCCAGTTCGACCCGCTGTTTCTGGGTCCGTCCCGCGTACAATCCCGTCAACGTACCGCCAATACTGCCACCGATGAGGAAATTCGAGAGGTACGCACGCGACCGGAGAGCCGTCATATCCGAGAACTCCCCGGGGCGCGATCCGACCAGCGTGAGGACAGCCAAGAGTAGCATCGTCAGTAACCCAATCACACACCACACCATCGTCGTTCGAACGAGAGAAGCCTCGACATCCGCGACTGCCAGTGCGACGCCGAAGGCTGCGAGGCCGAGCCCCAGTACGAGCGGGACAATCCCCGCCAGGTAGAACCGGACCGGATCCTGGTAAATGGCGAGCGTGACCGTGAAACGAGTCAGGAAAAAACCGATCCCGGCGATCACCAGTCCACTGTAATTGATCCGTGTGCCCGTCACTGATCAAAAACTATCACTATAATAATGTAAATGTTGGGGATAGTAACCGCCCGGTTTGATAAGCTCTCCGTGTGAAACTAACAAACATGCCCGAGGATTCACCCCTCGAAATGGCGTTCGAGCTGCAGCGCCGAACGATCGAACAGAGCAGCGAGGCTCTCGAGCGGAGCCTACAGTTCCAGCAACAGCTCGCGGAGACGGTCACTGGCGGCGTCGAACAAGGTGCCGAGGCCCAGCGCCAGAGCGCTGAAGTGACTCGGAAAGTGATGCACTCGTATCTGGACGCGATCGAGTCAGCCATGCCTGGTTCGGTCTCCGGCCTCGAAGAGGTTCGTCAGGCAGTCGACGAGCAGTTCGATGCCGTCGAACAGGCCGGCGAAGAGGCTGCCGAAATGGCGGCCGAAGGCGTAGAGAGTACCGAGGACGCGACCGAGGCGTACCTCGATACCCTCGACCAGCAGGTGTCGATCCTGCTGGATGCCCACGAAGACATCGAGACCCAGACGGAGAAATTCCTCGATCAGGCGGAGGATCAGCTGGAGGCGATTCGTGAACAAAGCCAGGCACAGGTCGACGAACAGGTAGAGCGATTGATGGACCGGATTCAGTCGCTACGAGCCGAGATAGAGCCGTAAACATAACTAAAATCCACCTGTCCACCACCAGCTGGCCGGCCAGTCCAGTTTCGGCCGTCCTTTTCACTCCGTCGTCAGCTCCACTGATCGAGTCCGGTCTGAACCTGAGTATCCTCGATACGTTCGAAGCCGCGCGCCACTTCGTCGGGGTCGACTTCCCATGTGTGGGTGACGAATTCCCGAGCTGCGTTCACGTCTGGTGAAATACCCAGATCGAGGTCTGGTGTGTCCGTCACCGGCGGATCGCGGAACAGTTCCCGGATTCGATCGGCGTTCTCGACATGGATACCCTCACTTTCCATGACGCCCCAGATATCGTCGTGCTCCTTGACCGCCTTCACCGAAGTCTTCGGGCCGTATCCGGAAACTCCCTCGTTGAAATCCGTTCCACAGAGGATCGCGACGTCGATCAACTGCTCCCACGTGAGGTCGTGTGCGTCTAGCGTCGCGTCGAGGTCCATCAGTTCCGGGTTGCCCTTGCTAGTCAACTGGCGCAGCGTCAGCGGCGCACCGAAAAGTAACGCGTCGTAGTCCTCAGTACCGGCGTAATCAACGTCACCACGACGGGCCATCACGGCGGCCTGGGCCTCGCCCTCGGCCGGCGCGTCGACGATCGGGACGTCCAGCAACTCGAGCAACTCCCGAGTCGTCTCGACGATCGTGTCTGTCAGTCGCTGTGTCCGGGATTCCAGTCGCGCAACTGCGAGTTCGTCACCACGTTCGCGTGCGGCTTCGAGGCGTTCCTCGGCCGCTTCCCGTTTCTTCCGGCGCTGCTGTACTTCGTCGTCCTTGAGATCAGTCACCGCGCCGTCGAAGACGAACACGGGCGTCAGGTCGTGCTCGAAAAACTTCGGCAGACCCTGAACGATACCGACGAGATTGGCAACCTCCTCGCCGTCGCTGGTCGTGTAAACGTCGTCGCTGGTCCACTTGACCGTCGTCGTCAGATAGCGGTACAGCCAGTTGTGTGCGTCGACGGCGACGATAGATCCCTCCAAATCTGCAAAAGGAACCTCTTCGATCACCGCCAGATCACGGAGCGCTGCGTTTCCCATCACCCCGACGTTAGGGCGACGGCGGTTTGAATCCCCTGGCGATGACAGCGTTGCCGGAGTGTCTCCGTTCAACACGCAACTTAATTAGAGTGTGTGTCAGTCACACGTCTGACGTGTTTTTAAGTAATTATTACTCATTTGTACAGTTTGTATGTCAGAGCCAGTTGTACTGGCAGTCAGCAACCAGAAAGGTGGGGTCGGGAAGACGGCAATCGCTATCAACGTAGCGGGGGCCCTCAATCAACGGGGCCACGATGTCTTGTTCGTCGATCTTGACCCACAGGGGAACGCGACCGAGAACCTCGGGATGCGAGAGGTGTATGATCATCCGCCGCCATCGCTATTCGACGTGCTGAGCGATCCGGAACAGCGGGACAAAATCACTGAGATAGTCCGCGAGCACGAGGAGATGGACGTACTTCCTTCGAACATCGATATGACCGCGATCGAACCGGAACTCACTCTGTCCCGCCGTTCTGGGCAACAACTGTCACTGGCTCTTGCACACGTCGAACACGAGTACGACTACGTCATCATCGACTGCCCGCCTTTTCTCGGAAACCTCATGGACAACGCTCTCTATGCTGCCCAAAACACCCTTATTCCGGCGTTAGCGGAGACGACAAGCAAGCGCGCGTTCGAGCTGCTGTTCGACCACATCAGCGCCCTAGAGACGGACTACGACATTCGGATTCAAGACCGAGGAGTCATCATCAACCGGATCGACGTCCGAAAGAGCCAGGCCGGGGAGATGATAGAGTGGGTCGAGAACGCGTTCGACGACACGCCAGTCTGGAAAGTCCGTGAACGCGCAGCCATTCAACGAGCGCTCACAGAGGGCGCATCACTCTACGCTACACACCCGAACTCCGACCAGCTTGAGGTGTTCGACAGCATCGCGGAGAACCTCGACAAACAGTTGCTCGCCCAGGAGGTCGACATATGACGGACGACAGATCTGAACGGCTTCGCAAGCGTCGGCAACAGACCGGCAACCGGGGGGACAAAACGAACGGCCAAGACGATACGAACGCATCGGACTCGAACGCAGAGGCAGAGTCAACCGAGGAGTCAGACGATCAGCAACCCACCTCGGTCAAGGATCAGCAGGTCGGGACGTACATGTATCTCCCCGAAGACCAGACCAAGGACCTACGTCGCCTGTACAACGTACTGAAAGCGGAATACGAGTTCACGTACGACGAGGACTTCGAGAAGAACCGTCACTTCTATCCGCTGGTAATCCAGTACGGTTTGGAGAGTTTGGAGGGTTTGGAGGCTTCGGAGATACGAGAGTACCTGGATTCGTATTATGAATAGTGTAATGAGCGCAACGCCGATGCCAGTCCGGTGATCCCATGATCTCACTGGCCACGTTACAAGTTATCCTGTTAGCGACCATCGCTACCGGGGTAACGGGAGGCATCCTGGCCTGGCGGGAGCGACCCAAACCCGGTGCGGTGCCCCTGACAATCCTACTCGCTGGTCAGTGCTGGTGGTCTGCAGTGCTATTTTTCCGTATTACTGAGACTGGTTTACAGAATAAGATATTTTGGGTAAACATCAGCTGGATCGGAATCGCGATTCTCCCCGTCGCCTGGCTGTTCTTCTCGCTGGCATACACCGGGTACAGTCACTATATCGAACCCCGATACGTCGTGCTGGCGTCGATAATCCCAGCGATCACTATCATACTCGGGCCCACGAACGAATTTCATCATCTCATGTACGTCGACTCGGTGCTCGTAGTGATCGGCGGGGAGACCGTACTGGATCGGACACCCGGGTTCTGGTTCTGGGTGATTGGGGCGTATACGTACTCTCTGGGGTTTCTCGGTGCGGTACCACTTCTGCAGTTCGTGACGAGCCAGGTCAACATGTTCAAGGGACAAAGTCTCGCGATACTGTTCGGACTCGTCGTCCCGTGGTTGACGAACATCCTCTATCTACTGGATGTCTTTCCGACCGGGGGCATTGACCCGACTCCAATCGCCTTTTCGTTCTCCGCTCTCGCATTCTTGGGTGCTCTGACCCAGTTCCAACTCTTCAAGACGAGTCCGACCCCGATCAGATCCGCCCGTCAGTTATCATTTGACCGTATGGAGGGCGGTGTCATCATCCTCGACCAACGCAACAATATCGTCGATCTGAACGAGGAAGCCGCCAATATCATCGGGAACGGTTCAGCAGAAACGCTGGGGAACCCGGTCAATTCTGTCCTGCCAGAGTCAGGCGAGATAACGAACGGTTCGTCGAACGTCGATCAGTTTCTCCTCGATCCGGACGACGATAGCGGTACCTACGATATCTCGGTGAACGAGATTACCGACAACCTCGACCGTCCGATCGGAAAGATCGTCACACTGCACGATATCAGCCAATATCTACGACAGCAACAGCGACTCAAAGTACTCAACCGCGTTTTCCGGCACAACGTCCGGACGAACACACAGGTCATTGTTGGCCAGGCCGAATTACTCACTCAAGAGGACGTTGCTAGCAAAAATGACAGCGACATCCGAGCGAAGAAAATCAAGCGGAACGCCCTGGATATCAAGGAGTTCAGCGACAAGATCCGGGTCGTCCTCGAGATGTTCGACCAGGGGATGGACGAGGCCCGCACTACTCCTGTCGAGGATATCATCACGACCAATCTCAATACATTACAGGACTCGTCGTACGACGTCACTATTCATCGAAATCTCGATCCCAACCTCGAATCACTGTACGTAGACGCTAGGCTCGACGATATATTCTCCAACATACTCGAGAACGCAGCAAAGCACAACACGAACTCCGATCCGAAGGTCTGGGTTGACGTTACGCGGCGGGATAATCGCATCGAGATCGTCGTTGCAGACAACGGGCCGGGGATACCTGACGAGGAACTCGCCCTAGTCGACGAGGGAACGGAAACACCTCTGAACCACGGCAGTGGACTCGGTCTCGCGTTGGTCGTCTGGGGAACAGAGATCATCGGCGGTGAAATCGACTTCGAACCAAACGACCCCACCGGCGTCGTCATCACACTCGAAGCACCAGTATACCCTCGCTCAACAAATAAGTCGCATACATAGCTTCTGACACCGAGGGAGTACCCCCGCCTTGTTCAAGGGGCGAGTGTTCTGACGCTGCTTTGCAAACCCGGCGACTGTTAGGGGCTATCGTAGTCGATCGGATAAATTCTCACTCCGATCGGATGGCGGGATCGACATCCCCAGGCCAAACCGATGGACTTCTACGCAAATCCCTCTGATCAAGGCCGACGTGATAGTGAATGCAGTAAGTCTATGCCACATCGATCGCCCGCAGTCGGGCGGTCGACCGGTACAGACTTACAGTAATCACTATGAGACGCGGAGTGGCTCGTCATCTGCTCGCTGACCGCAGGCCTGCTTGTGGGTTCGTTGGACGGCGGACAACGCACATCGCGGAACTCTTCGATTTCCAGATGACCCCGAGGCAGTTGCCTTGTTCATCTGTAGATTGAACTGGC
>JAZKRQ010000080.1:0-12561 GCA_036628575.1 Halapricum sp. | reverse complement strand
AACTCATGGAAGCGATCCTCCGAACTGCTCGGTCCCGGTATACTGGGCCGCAACTCGCCCGCGTACACCAGCTGGCTGGCGAGATCGACTTCGACCTCGTCGAGGGGACCAACGAGCGGCTCCACCTCTCGCACTTCCTGGCGGCGCTGCCAGCGGAGACGCGGGCCTGACACGCGGGAACGTCTGGCCCGCTATCCGTTGACGACGCCGGTCTCGAAGCCGTCCTCAGTACTCACGACGCCCGCCGCACAGACAGCGTGCTCGAAGTCCAGATCGTAGGCCTCGCGGGCGGCCTCGTCTGCGTCGGTCGCCTCGAAGGCGAACGGTTCGGGACTGTCCTTTTCGTAGGTCGCGACCAGCGTCGGCTGGGTGGCTGCCTCCACGTGGAGAGCGTCCCGGCGAACGGTTCCGATGATGGCGTTTTCAACTGTGGGATCGTCGTCCAGCCCGACGATGCCGGCGATCCGGGGCGTGTCGTAGTCGTCTTTCTCGAAGTCGAGTGCGAGCAGCGGCTCGGCGAGGGCGTCCCGGGCGGGATAGCCCAGTTCGAGCTTCTCGGCGATGGGATCGACGTGCGAGCCGTTGCCGACGACGGCCCCTTGAGAGGTCACCCGCAAGCCGTTGTAGGAGATGTACGGGTTGTCCGACGGCGGTGCGTCGGGCGTGGGCTCGATGGTGACGGTGCCGTCGCGTTCGACGGCCTGGCGGTTGGGAAACGATCTCGATGAGACGCGGTATGCGCCGACCTCAGGGCCGACGACGACGAATCGTCCGACGTACATACGAACCCCTCTCGTCGCCGCCGGCATGGTCGTATCGGTCCCGCTTTGGCATGAGCACTGTTCACATGTGAGGGTGGGCCGTGACTTTTCCCCCGTGGATGAGTATAATACGGCATGGCCGGGACGTGCACGTACTGCGGAAGCGATCTGGGTCCGTACGAACCGATTTACGTCGAGGAGACCCGGAACGGCGATCGAGTTGCTGTTGGCGGATTCTGCAACTACGCCTGCCTGTCCGCGTATATCGACGAGAACGAACTGACCTACGGGACGGCGTGTGAGTGGTCGCCGGACTGATAGTAACTGCTGTAACGATTTGCCGGGACGGTCGCCTGCCATCGGGCAACCGGCCCAGAACAGACGTACTGCAATCACTATGATAACAGGGATAGCAAATGCGGGTGAAAGCGACAGGGTTTAGTTGTCTTGCCTACTTCGTTTCGAGTACACGCAGTCCATTGGGGTAGCTGGCCAATCCTGCGAGCTTCTGGACGCCTACGAGGCGCGCAACGCGACGCCTCATGGCGGGAAACGGCTCGCGACCCTGGTTCGAATCCAGGATGGACTATTCTGTCGCGACCACTTCGGGAGCGACTGATCTCCGATTCTGGATTCGAACCCCGGAAGACGAGCATCGCGAGTCTTCATCTGGTTCGAATCCAGGATGGACTACTTCTACGGCGAGCAATTCCGCGAGCCGTGAATATCGGATTTTGGATTCGAAGCGGGGGGTTCTCTTTATTCTCCTCGCGCACTCGCGTGCGCTCGACGGACGTCATCAACGAACCCTCGACCGTCGTCGCCGTAGATCAGGTGGGTGTCACAGCCGCAGTCCGACGCGCCGATTCCCGCAACAGGCTCACCGGGCAACCGCCCGCTGACCGCACACTCGACGTCAGCGTCGGCCGAGCGGACGACCTCGACGATCCGCGTTCCGGGGTGACCGAGCAGGTAGTCGATGTGCCAGTGGCGAGCGTTATTCTCGCCCGCTGCGACCCGGCGATGGCGATCGATCCGGGAGAAACCCCCGGACCCGAACGCACTCCCGGTGTAGGCGTACAGTCCAGCCGCGAGGTCGCGATCGCCGGCCGCGCCGAACGTAATCGACGCTGCATCGGGTAGTTCCACCACCAATGTGTACGTGCCGCTGGTCACTCTTGACCGTCGGGACGACACCCGCAAAACTCCACCGCCTCTGGTTTCGGCCAGCCAAATCCTACACAGTTGTCCATATATATTTTCAGCGGCTGGGAACACACTCCCCTTCTTTACCCGTTGGGTTGGCTACACTCAGTTAGGTGGACCTAAATGACTGAGGTGCTGGCTGACACGGATCCGGGCGAGTCCGTCTCCCTGGAGCGCGTCCCGGACGATGACGTCCGGGCGCGGCTGCTCAGGCTGGGCTTTCTGGACGGCAACGTCGAGTGTCGCCATCGGCTCCGGAAGGGGCCGGTCGTCCTGCGTCGTAACGGCACGGAACTGGCTCTCGGGGCCGATCTGGCCGCCGAGATCGAAGTCACATCCGAAGGGGTCGATAGATGAGCTGTCACGAACCCGGCGACTGTGACGTCGACGCCGACGAGACGATCGCGCTGGTCGGCTGTCCGAACGTCGGCAAGAGCGTCGTCTTCGGCGAACTCGCCGAAAAGTACGTCGACGTCTCGAACTATCCGGGAACGACCGTCGACACGACCGAGGCCGCCTTCGACGGGGCTCGGCTGACCGACACGCCGGGTGTCTACGGCGTCTCCAGCTTCGACGAGGAAGAGCGAGTCACCCGCGAGATCGTCCTCGAGGCTGACGCCGTCGTCAACGTCATCGACGCGACCCAGCTCGATCGGGATCTCTTCTTGACGCTACAGCTTCTCGATATGGGGATCCCGACGGTCGTGGCCCTGAACATGATGGACGAGGCCGAAGCCGACGGAGTCGACATCGACGTCGACGCCCTGGAACGTGAACTCGGCGTCCCGGTCGTCCCGACGGTCGCGGTCGATGGCGAGGGGATCGACACGCTCCGTGAGCGGGTCGACGAGGCGGCCGCACCGGATTCGACGCCGATAGAGCGCTGGTTCGACGAACTTCCGGCGGAAGTCGAGGCCTCTCGCGCGGAGAAGACGCTGCTTGTCGAGGGCGACGAGCCGACTGCCGAGCAGATATCGTCCGGCAAAGTCGTCGCCGACGGCGGCGTCCCCACCCTTGCCGAGGCGGGTCAGCGCGAGGATGTCTACGGTCATCGTCGTCGCCGCGTTGAGGAAGTCGTCGGTGGCGTCCTCTCTCGAGAGGAACGAGAGTCCTCGTGGGCCGAGCGGATCAGCGACCTCATGCTCGATCCGCTGACCGGGACGCCGATCGCGCTGGCGATGCTGGGCGCGATCTACTATCTGATCGGCGATCTGGTCGCCCAGCGACTGGTCGATTTCATGGAGCTAGTCGTCTTCGAGGAGTACTACAACCCGGTCGTCGAGTCGGCCGTTACCGGTCTCTTGCCGAACGCGAGCTGGGCCGAGCCGATCGAATTCCTGCTGATCAACGACAATCTCGGCCTGCTGACGATCACCGTCCAGTACCTCGTAGGCGTCCTCTTGCCGCTGGTCGTGGCTTTCTACTTCGTGATCTCGATCATGGAGGACTCGGGCATCCTCCCGCGACTGGCGGTACTGACCGATCGCGGGCTCAACCGGATCGGATTGAACGGCAGGGCGATCGTCCCGATGATCGTCGGCGTCGGCTGCGTGACGATGGCAGTCATCACGACCCGGATGGTCGGCTCCCGACGCGAGCGGCTCATCTCGACGGCCCTGCTCGGGCTGGCAGTCCCCTGTTCGGCACAACTCGGCATCATCATGGGGATGCTGGCCGGGCTCGGGCTCGTCTGGTGGTTCGGTTACGTCGGCGTATTGCTGCTCGTGCTCGGGGTCGCCGGACTCTTCCTCGATCGGACCCTGCCCGGCGAGAGCACGCCGCTGGTGACGGAACTCCCCCGGATGCGGATTCCGCGGCCGCGGAACATCTTCCGGAAGACCTACAACCGGACGAAGATGTTCCTCCGGGAGGCGCTGGTGTTGTTTGCGGCCACTGCGGTCGCCATCTCGGCACTGGATTACGTTGGCGGACTCGAGGCGATCCAGCGGGCGCTCGCTCCGGTGACGGCGCTGGTCGGACTCCCACAGGAGTTCGGCCGCGTGCTCATCCTGGGATTGATCCGTCGTGACTTCGCCGCGGCCGGGATGACCGACGTCGCCCTCTCGACCGCCGAGATGTTCGTCGGCCTGGTCGTCATTACGCTGTTCGTCCCCTGTATCCTCTCGATGGTGATGATCCTCAAGGAACGGGACGCAAAGAGCGCGCTGGCGATGTGGATCGGCTCGTGGGTCGTCGCCTTCAGCGTCGGTGGCCTGCTGGCGGTGATACTATGATCTGTCCGAACTGCGAGTTCGAGTTCGATCCCTCCCGTGGCCTCCAGTGTCCCCGTTGTGGCGAGTCCATCGACTGCGGCGAGATCGGTTGTGCGAATTGCGACGCCTGTAACGACGTCTTCCAGCAGGTAAGTCGTCGCATCCGCTCGAAGCCCTAGCCGGTTCGACCAGCTTTTTTCGCGTCCATCACGTTGGAGGGGTATGGATCGTTCGTCGAGTCCGACCCTGACCCTGGTCGCCCTTGCGCTCTTCGTGGCCGTCGTCCAGGGGTTATTATCGCTGTTCGGAGTGTCTCCCTGGACGTTCGCGCTCGCCTGGCCGCTCGGTCATCGGCCCTGGACGCTTCTCACTAGCGTCTTCGCTCACGGTGGCCCGACTCATCTCGTGACGAACCTGTTCGGATTGGCTCTCCTGGGGCTGCTCCTCGAAAGACGGACCTCTCCGACCAGGTTCTACGCCTTCTTCGTCTTGACCGGAATGCTCGCGGGCGTGATGCAAGTGGCCGTGTACGCGCTCGTCTTCGGGAAACAGGCGGTGGTCCTGGGAGCCAGCGGTGCGATATTCGGCCTGTTCGGCTACGTCCTGGCCAGCAACCGCCTGACAGAACTCGTCGCCGCGGGCATCGAGATCCGACCGCGCGTCCAACTCGCGATCCTGATCGCCGTAGCCGTCGTCCTGACAGTCGTCACCGGGGGCGAACGCGTCGCGCTGATCGCACACTTCACTGGCCTCCTGATCGGCCTCGCTGCCGGCCGCGAACACCTCCTCAGGCCGTCCTCTCCTGGCGCTCGCCGTTAATTGTGACTGATACCCACGTTCCGCATTCTCCATGCGAAGAAAGGGGGTTGTCCGTCTCGTCAGATCGTCGTCGTGTCCGGGAGGAGCGTTTGTTCGAGGCCCTCGTTGACCCGCTCGGCGAGCGGTCGGAGGTTCTCGACGTCCTCACGATTGTACGAGACCAGCGTTTCTAGTGCAGATTCGTCGCCGCGCTCGTACTGATACCACAGCTCTACCGCCTCTTTTCCGGTGATGTCCGGGCGGTCACGGCCGATCCCGATCTCCTGTTCGATGGTTTTCAGGCCCCCGGTGAGATCCAGGCGGCGACAGGGATACATCAGGTCGAGATGGGGCTTCTCGGACAGCGAGACATCGAAGTTCGTCTCCAGAAACGGGACGTCGAACCGTTTCCCGTTGAACGTCACCAGCAGATCGGCCCCGGTGAAGAGGTCCCGCAGAGCGTCGTCGTGCAGGTCCCGGCCCTGGACGAGCGTCTCCGTCTCGCCGTTGAGGTGAGTGCTGACTGTCGTCACTTTGTTGCGGTCGGCGTCCAGGCCTGTGGTCTCGATGTCGAAGAACAACGCTCCGTCGCTGAAGGTCTCGAACAGCCGCCACTGCTCTGCACTGGGGAACTCCCTGGCGAAGAAGTCGGCGTCGCCATCATCGAGGCGATCGTAGGCCCGATCGATGAACGACTGGATCCGATTCCCCGTCGTCTCGCCGACTGCGTCGGGATCGAACTCGTCCCAGTGGGTGATCCCCCGTTCCCAGAGCCGTCGCTCGGTCGTCTCTCCGACGCCCTCGACCGGGATGAAGCTGTTCTCGACGCGCACACTCCTTCTGTGTTTCCGGAGTACGTAAACTTCGCGCTCTCGCCGGCGGTGCCGACTTGCCTCTGGCTCCCCTCGACTCCCGTATGACCACCTACCTGCTCGCGAGTAGTTCCGTCCACACGAGCGCGACGGCATGCGACTACCTCGCAGACCGACTCGACGCCGACGATACCGTGATGGTGCTGGGCGTCGCGGAACCCGACGCACCCGAGAGAGACGTCGGAGACGCGATCAACGTCGCCCGCGCCCGGCTCGCTCCGGCGACCGTCTGGACCGAGCGCCGCGAGGGCGAGCCAGTCGAGGTGATTTTCGCCCTCGCTGACGAGATCGACGCCGACGAATTTCTGCTCGGACAGCGTCGCGGCGACCCGGACGCCGACGGTTCGGGCCTCGGGAGCACCGCGGCGGCCGTCGCGGGCGAGGCGGCTCGGCCCGTGGTGATCGTCCCGACGTAGCCGAACCTTTCAACACGGGTGCCACGTAATCTGTGGGTATGTCGGCATCCGACCTCGCGGCCGCCGTTCGGGAGTCGCTGACCGTCGACCGCGAGGCGTTCCAGGAGCAGGCGGCTGCGGAGGCCGAGCGGCTCAAAGCGGAGGTGCTGGACGGGACCTTCGACAACAGCGAGACGATCGTCGGTCTCGAACTGGAGCTGTACGCCGTCGACGACCGGACCGACGCGCTCCAGCGGGTCCCGCGGCCGCTGCTCGAACGGATCGGATTCGAGAAGGAACTCGGCCTGCACAACGCGGAGATGCAGACCAGTCCGCAGCCGTTGAACTCCTACGGGCTTGCCGCCCAGGAACAGGAACTGCAGGCTAACCTCGTCCCGGCCCAGGAGCGCACCCGCGCGGAGAACATCCGGCTGGTCAGCGACGGCATGTGGACGGTGCCGCCTACCGGGGAGACCGCTCGCGCGTATCTGTGTGATTCCGTCGAGGAAGACGGCGTCACGATCGGGACTAACATGACTGACGCCGTCCGGTATCACGCGATGGCCAGTACTGACTACCCCTCCGGAATGCGATTGGACGCCCCCAACGTCACACTGGAGGCCGACACCGTGATGCCCGAGAGCCTCATCACCTCGATACAGCCTCACGTGCAGGTCCCCCACGCGCCCGATCTGCCGGAGTATTTCGCTTACGCGTTGCGGATCGCTGGCCCGCTTCTGGCGCTCGGGGCCAACTCGCCGTTTTTCCCGCCGGACCTGTACGACGATGTCCCGGCCGCGCAGATCCTCGGCGAGGCCTGGATGGAACACAGGATCTCCGTCTTTGAGTCGGTGCTGAACTCCGTCGACGGGTCAGTGCCGGATAAGGTGTGTTTCCCGCCCGATTTTGAGTCTGTCGAGGAGGCGATCGACGCGATCGTCGCCGACGATACTATCGTCCCGATGCAGGTGACCACGGGCGAGCGCTTCGACGACCAGTTCGCCCACGTCCGGCACAAACACGGGTCCTACTGGCGGTGGATCCGGCCCGTCTTCGACGGTGCGACCCGTTCGCAGGCCAACGCTCGCATCGAGTTTCGGCCCCTTCCGGCCCAGCCGACTATTCGGGACGCGATCGCGTTCCAGGCGGTGTTCGCCGGCCTGTTGGAGAGTCTCGTCCGTCGGGAACACCCTGTGCAGGGGCTCGATTGGGAGGCTGCCGAGGAGAACTTCTACAACGCGATGCGGGACGGACTGGACGCCGACATGCTCTGGATCACGGGTGCAGGCGAGACGACCGATCTCGAGGAGATATACGGGGAACTGTTCGAGCACGCTCGCGACGGGCTGGAACTCCAGGGGCTCTCGACGGAAGCCGCACGCCGGTACATCCGGCCGTTGCGTGAACGGTTCGACAGGCGGATATCGCCCGCCCGCTGGAAGTTCGGGTACGTCCGTCGCCGCGTTCAGGAGGGCGTCCCGCTCCCGGAAGCGATCTGGGGGATGCAGGCCCAGTACATCCGCAAGCAGGAAGAGACGCTCATCCAGGGCGAGTTCGCCGACTGGCTCTCGTAATCACGGATATATGGCTCTCGACATCGTCGTCCTCCCGGCCTTTGGCACCGATGCTTTCCCGGCCGATGAACTCTCGCCATGGCTCGATTGCGAGTGGTCGTCGACCAGATCCGTGCCCGGTGTAGTCGACGACTACGGATCGCCGCTGTACCACGACGGGACGACCGGCGTCGTTGCGACCGGCGTTGGGCCCACTGCAGCGGCGACGACCGTCACGACGCTGCTGGCGAGCGAGCTCGTCGACGGCTCGACGCTGTTCCTGACGGCCGGTATTGCTGGCGGCCCGCCCGAGGTACCGATCGGCTCGGTTGTCGTCGGCGAGGCTATCGTCGACTGGGATCGAAAACACCGCACCGACGACGGCCTTCAGCTGCTCGATTATCGACCGCGAGACTACGTCTACGAACTGGACGACAAACTGCGCTCGCGGCTCCGGGCGGCGGCCGAAGGCGTCGATATCGGGGATAGAGGAGTCACGTCAGGAACGATTGTCGCCGGCGGGGAGTTCTGGCACGGCCACGACCGTGCCGAGGAGGTCGCGTGGCTCTGCGAGCAATACGACGCGCCGCCCTACCGGGCGACGGTCACCGAGGAGGCCGGGACGGCCCACGCGCTGGCCCGCCACAACGCTCTCGACCGGTACGCGTCGGTCCGTGCGATCTCGAACCACGACAGACCGTCCGAAGACGGCGGGGGCGTCCACTCCTGGGAAGACGGTCTCGATATCGCCGTCGAGAACGCCTATCGCGTCGCCAGTGACACAGTCGAGCGTCTCCGACGCGACTGACTGATCCTGTTACGGAAGAATCAAGGCGAAAGCCTCGCCGTTCACTCGTCGTCGTTGTCGAGAAAGCCGTGATACGAACAGACGTACTCGTCGCGGATGATCTGCTCGTCCACGATGTCGAGCCCAATCTCGTCGAGTTCCTCGGCGATGCGGTTGAGGTCGTCGTGTGACTTCCCGATCGCGTTCACGTACAAGTTTCGCTTCCCTGTCATTATCTCGCGAACTGCCGTGACGCCGTGGACGTCCCGGGCCTTTTTCGCGAGTTGATCCCGCTCGGTAACCGGTGCTGTGCAGATGATCTTCGTATACAGTGGGTAGCCCGCCTGATCGTAGTCGATATCGATGTGATACCCACGGATGATACCGCTCTCCTCGAGCTTGCTGAGCCGCGTCCGCACCGTGCTCGGCGACAGATCGAGCTTGGACGCGATGTCTCCGGAAGAGGTGTGGCGGGCGTCCTGCTGGAGGTAATAGAGGATAGATCGATCGGTCGCGTCCAGTTCGCCGTCTTTCATCTATTGCCGAATCTCTACCGGATGCACAATTATGACGTTTTCGACTCTCTCGGATCCGAAACCCCACTCCCCGTAATCTATCTCCTGACCTAGAAGACGTAATATCATATTCTGGGCCTTATTTTGACGAACCGTCAAAATAAGCTAGGTATTTATGCTGTTCCGTCCCCAAAAGGGGAACGAGCGAGTGTTGGCCAGCCATCGTACGCGACACTCGACAACAGGATTATGGAACTGAAACCGACCGCATTCACGAGCGCGGAACAGACACATGCAGCAGAGTATTACGTCCTCGGCGGTGGTCCCCTCGGCGTGTCGATAGCCCGGCGTCTCGAGGCCGAGGGGCACACTGTCAGACTGATCGACGACGCCCGCGATCCGGACGACGTTTCGGGAATGCAGGCCGATCCCACCGACGTGGGGGCACTCGAAGCGGCCGGGATTGCGGACGCGTCTGCGGTCGTCGTAGCCACCGACGAGGACAGCCGGAACCTGCTCGTGGCACAAAATCTGCGCGCGCGGTTCGACATCCCGGAGATTTTCGTCCTGGTACACGCCCCCGATCGATGTGAACTCTTCGAGGAGGTCGGTCACGAACCGGTCTGTGCGACGACGGTGCTGTCAGAAGCACTCCTCGACCAGGTGTCAGTTGCTTCCCCGCGACCGGAGGCGACCGAATGAAGGAACTCGAACGAGACCTCGGTCTCCCGTCGGTGCTCGCAATCAGTATCGGGGCGATGATCGGCAGCGGCATCTTCATCCTGCCGGCGCTCGCGCTCAAGATCGCCGGGCCCGCGGTGGTCCTCGCGTATCTCCTCGCGGGCCTGCTCGTGGTCCCGGCGGCCCTCTCGAAATCGGAGATGGCGACCGCGATGCCCGAGGCCGGCGGGACCTACATCTACATCGAGCGCGGGATGGGGCCGCTGCTCGGGACGATCGCCGGCGTCGGAACGTGGTTCTCCCTGTCGTTCAAGGGTGCGCTGGCGCTGGTTGGCGGCGTCCCGTACCTGTTACTCGTATTCGATCTGCCGCTGAAACCGGTCGCGCTCGGACTCGCGACGGTTCTGATTCTGGTGAACGTCCTCGGTGCGAAACAGACCGGGCGACTCCAGGTCGGCATCGTCGTCGTCATGCTAGCGGCACTGGGCTGGTTCGCCGCCGGGAGTGCCCCCAGCGTCCAGTCGGCCAACTACGCGGACTTCTTCGCCGACGGTATCGGCGGACTACTGGCCGCGACCGGTCTGGTCTTTGTCTCTTACGCCGGGGTCACCAAGGTCGCCAGCGTCGCCGAGGAAGTCGAGGACCCTGGCCGAAACATCCCGTTGGGGATCCTCGGCTCGCTCGCGTTCACGACGCTTCTGTACGTGGCTGTCGTCGCCGTGATTGTCGGGATCACCGATCCCGGGAGCGTCGCTGGAACCCTGACTCCCGTCGCCGTCGCCGCCGAAGCGACCCTCGGACAGGTCGGCGTCGTCGTCGTCATCGTCGCGGCTGTCCTCGCGCTCGTTTCGACCGCCAACGCCGGCGTCCTCTCATCGTCGCGCTATCCCTTCGCGATGAGCCGCGACAAACTGGCTCCGCCCTCCCTCTCGACGGTCAGCGATCGGTTGGGGACGCCTGTCACCTCGATCACGCTCACCGGAGCCGTAATGTTGGCGCTGATCGCGTTCGTCCCGATCCTGGAGATCGCGAAACTCGCCAGCGCCTTCCAGATCATGGTGTTTGCGCTGATTAACGTCGCTGTCGTCGCGTTCCGCGAGGGCAACGCCGAGTACGAACCCGAGTTCACCTCGCCGCTGTACCCCTGGATACAGGTGTTCGGCGCCGCCACGGGCGTGCTCCTGTTGACCCAGATGGGTACGGTCGCCCTCGCCGGTGCTGCCTTCATCACGCTCGGAAGCGTCGCCTGGTACGTCGTCTACGTTCGGCCCCGCGTCCGCCGCGAAGGCGTCGCGCGCGACGCGATCCGACGGCGCGTCGGCCGGGACGCGATCACGGATATCGAATCCGCGTCCGTCCAAGGGGCCCACGACGTGCTGGTCGCGCTGACGAAAGACATCGGGGCCGCACGCGAGCGCTCGCTGCTCTCCTTGGCTGCAGATATCGCTCGTCCCCACGACGGTCGCGTTATCGCCGTCCGCTTCGAGGAAATTCCGGATCAGGCCCCCCTCACCGATGAGGCCACCGTCCAGTCGTCGGCTGATATCTCCTTCGAGAACCGTCTCGACGATCTCGCCGCGGAGTTCGGCGTGACGATCGACGCCGAAGAGATCGTCAGCCACGATACGAAACACGCGATCGTCAATGTCGCTGACGACCACGACGTGGACACGATACTCACCGAACACGAGCCGCTCCGCCTCCGGTCGCGGTTGTTCGGCGACCCCGTCGACTGGGTCGTCAGACACGCCTCCTGTGACGTCCTCCTGATGGACAACCTCGGGTACGACAGCCCCGAACACGTCGTCCTCTCCGGGGACGGTACGCCGTACGAATCTCGGGCCGTCACGCTCGCGGAGACGATCGTGACCGCCAACGATGGGATCCTCTCGCTGTGGTATCCCGATCAACGGGACCGAACCGATCGCCACGAGGAAACGATCGCCGACCTCGAACAAGAGATGTCCGGCATGCTCTCGGTCCCCGTCCGCACCAGAGCTGTCCGCCCTGACGGCGGCCAGTCCCCGAAACCAGACGTAATCGTCCGCAGCGGTGCCGATCACCGTCTCCGGCACGTCCTGCTCGACGACAGCCAGTCGGCACCGTCCACGAGCACGACATCTGTCACTGTCTACCCGGAGGCCACCCGGCGCGCGCCGCTCGGGCGTCGGATCCTCGAACGGGTCGTGTTCTGACCGCGTTCCGTTGTCGGAACCGCTTGGGCAAGTGCACCTTCGTGAACGTCAGTATCGTGCCGGCGAGAACACTTTTCGGTAGTAACTTTTGATCTTATCGAGCAGCGAGGTGTCGTCCTCGGCGTCCCCGTCGTCTCCCTCGTCCAGCGAGACGGCCTCGTCTCGGTCCACAACCATACCTACCGTTGGACCGCGAGAGACAAGAAACTTGCAGGAAAGCCGTAACACTTCCGTCTTTCTTGCCCTGTTACTCGACTTCGCGGTCGATGTACGCGACCGCCTGCTCGGGCGTTTCGACCGCTCGAACGCCGTCGACGTCGTGGGTATTCAGTCCGGCTACCGACAGCCCCCGGTCCAGTGCGAGCGCGATCTCGGAGAGGGTTCCCGTCGAGCCGTTGACGGCGATAACGGCGTCGCCATTCAGCGCCACGAGGGCGTTGCGCGCGTTACCCAGGCCCGTGGCAATCGCGGTCTCGACGTACTCGTTAGCCTCCGCCCGGTCCTCGCCCGGAAGGATCCCGATAGTGTGGCCCCCCGTTTCGACTGCACCGCGACAGGCCGCCTCCATCACTCCAGTCCGGCCGC
>JAZKRQ010000079.1:0-12613 GCA_036628575.1 Halapricum sp. | reverse complement strand
TACGAACCCGATGCACTCGTCGTCGACGTCATGATGCCACGCCTCGACGGCACCAGACTGGTTCGGATGCTTCGTGACGAGGAATTGAACGTCCGGTCAGATTTGCCCGTGGTAATGCTCACTTCGCGTGGGCGGGAAGAGCATGTCCTCGAAGGGTTCGAGACGGGTGTGGACGATTACGTTTCCAAGCCTTTCCGGAGCGCGGAACTACTGGCACGCATTCGAAAACAACTCCAATGACCCGACCGACTCCCGTTTGTCGGAGGGGCGAATGATGGCGGCCAGCGTCGTCGCGTTCGGGTACCGCGTTCCACTGATCGTTATCGTGGTTGCGGTCGCGCTCGTGATCGGTCTCCTGCTGGCGGTGTCGTTTTACGTCACGATCGGCTGGTCCGTGTACCGCTCGGTCGTCGATAACCGCCGAGACCTCGTCAGAGAAGATCTTCGCGGAGAATTGCTCGACCGGTTGTTCACCGAGGAATCGGACTGGAGCGGATGGGCCGATGGACTCACCAAGACGGAGCGGCACGTGCTCGAATCGCTACTCGACGAGTTTCTTCGAGAACTGGACGGTCATGACAAAGAAAAGCTACAGGGCCTGGGTGTCGTCCTAGGCATTCCCGAGCGAGCGCGGCGTCAGCTGGACAGCCGGAGCGAACTCGAGCATCTCGACGCACTGACCTGGCTCACGTTGTTGCAACATCCCGAGCCGTACTTGAACTCCGGGTTCGAACCTGACTCTCCCCGAGAGCGGGCGGCGACAGTGACGTTGCTTATCGAAACCGACAGATTCGATCACCCCCGGGAGGGAGTTTCGATGCTACTCGACGACGTTCGCGGCCACTTCACAGTGTTTGGACAAGATACGCTATATCGGATGTCGCGTGACGACCCGACACCGCTACTAGAGAAAGCCGCGTCGGACTATTCACAGTGGGAGGAGCCGTTGCTGGCCCAAGTACTCGCAGTCTGTGCGTACCTCGATACGAGCGTCGGTGAGCAGGACCTCACGTGGTTGACCGCGACTCTGGAAACGGAAAACGAAGCCATACGAGCCGCCTCGGCACGGGCGCTCGGGAGCTTCGGCTGGCGAGAATCGTTGCGAGATCAGGTGTTTCTCGAACGGGCGACCGCCGATCCGTCACCCCGCGTCCGGGCCGCCGTCTACGAGATGCTCGGAACCTGGGGCGATCGATCGGCGTTGAGTGTGCTGCTCTACGCGCTGGTGAGTGAGGAGCATCCACGGGCACTCGAACGGGGCACAGCAGCACTTGTCAATCGCCGAGACCGTATCGATCCCGAGACCCCGGCTGTGCTGGGTACTGCCTGGAACTGGAGCGCGGAACACGCCAGATATGACGACCTGGCACGGCGGGGGACAGAACGGGTGTACAGCTGAGATGCACACGATCCCACACGCAGCCCTCGTAATACTCGGAATATTTAGCCTGTTCGTCGTGAGCTTTTACGTGGTTATCAACGTCGGTTACCTCTTCTTGCACCTACTGGCGTTGTTCGAACTCCGTGAGGAGGTCCAGGAGTCCCGATGGAACCCGCCGTTTCGGCGATTCGCGACCCCGTTCTATCCCGGCATCGGGATCGTCGTTCCCGCCTACAACGAAGAGACCACGATCGTCGAGAGCGTCCAGTCGATGCTCTCGCTGAACTACCCCGATATCGAGGTCGTGGTCGTCAACGACGGATCGACTGACGAGACGTTGTCCCATCTCGTCGAGACATTCGACCTGGAACCTGTCGAGGCGGAGGTCCCCTTCGAGGTCCCGTCCGAGGAGATAAACGACGTGTATCGGTCGGCCACGTACGAGGAACTGCTGGTCGTCGACAAGGAGAACGGCGGTAAGAGCGACGCGCTCAACGCGGGTATCTGGCTCACGGATATGCCGCTATTCTGTGCGGTCGACGCCGATACGATTATCGATCGGGACGCACTGCTCCAGATCGTCACCCCGTTTCTGGAAGAGCCGACGACCGCTGTCGCATCCGGTGGGGTCATCCGTGTCGCAAACGAGTGCACGATCGAGGACGGGATCGTCAAGGACGTCACGCTGCCGAAGACTGGCCTCCCGGGACTGCAAGTGATGGAGTACCTACGCGCGTTCTACTCCGGTCGTCTCGGCCTCAATCGCATCAACGGTCTCATCCTCATTTCCGGGGCTTTCGGCCTCTTTCAGACCGAGGCGGTGAAAGATATCGGGGGCTACAGGCACACAACGATCACAGAGGACTTCGACATCGTGGTGCGCTTGCATCGACACCTGACCGAGCAGGGTCGTGAGTACACGGTCGATTTCGTCCCAGAGCCGGTCGCCTGGACGGAAGTCCCCGAAAAGCGTCGGGCACTCAGCCGACAGCGCCGACGCTGGTACCGGGGGATGGTCCAAACCCTCGTCTCCAACCGAACGATGTTATTCAATCGACGGTACGGACGCGTAGGATCGGTCATAATGCCGTTTTTCTTCGCCGCGGAGATGCTCGGTCCCCTTATTGAGGGAGTGGGATACCTGGTGATCCCGGTGGCGTGGTATTTCGGCGCCCTCGAGGTGGAGTTCGCGCTCATGTTCTTCCTCCTGACGACGGGCTTCGGAGTCTTTCTCTCGTGGTTCGGCGTCTTCAGCGAAGTGTGGAGTTTCAACCGATACGAAAGTCCTTCACAGGTCTTACGACTGCTGTGGTACGGGCTCCTCGAAAACTTCGGCTACCGACAATGGAAAACACTCGTTGCGTGGCAAGGTCTCATCGAATACCTCCGTGGCGTCGAGACGTGGGGAGCGATGGACCGGAGTGGGTTCTCTGACGGCGAAGGCTGATAGTGACTGCTGTAACTATGTTCCGGTACGACCGCCCGACTGCGGGCGGTCGATGTGGCATTGACTTACAGCAGTCACTATGGGGTCGTCAAGACCGATCATTCAAAAGGTAACGTCACCTATCTGCGGTACGATGGGTGATTTCGACGAGGAGGGTGTCGGACTGATACGGGTCCTCTACGTCAATGACGATTCCGCGTTTTCGGACCTCGTTCGAACGAAACTACCGAGAATAAACGGTTCCCTCGATGTGACGGTCGTAGCCGATGCCGAGACGGCGATGGACTACCTCGGGACCGCGACCGTCGACTGCGTGGTAGCCTCGTACTCTCTCCCCGACGGCACCGGGATCGATTTCCTCGAAGACGTCCAGGCGCGATACGATGACCTCCCGACGGTTCTGTTTACCGGTCGGGGTAGCGAGGAAGTGGCGAGCCAGGCGATGCGGGTCGACATCTCCGATTACATTCCGATACGATCCAATCAGGAGAGCTTCGAATTGCTCGCTCGGCGGATCCAGACGCTGGTAGACGCCGTCCGGAAGCAAGCGGTCGCCGATCGGATGAAAGATCGATATCAGCGTACGCTCGAACGAACGACTGACGCAGTCTACGCCCTCGACAACGAGTGGCGCATCGAATACATGAACGAAAAGATGGGTACGCGAGCCGATCGTGACCCGGAAAGCGTCGTCGGGAACACTCTCTGGGAGGAGTTTCCGTCGATCGAGGGGACGGAACTGGAAGACCGGTATCGAACCGCGATGAAGAGCGGTGAGCCCGTCTCCTTCGAGCAATACGTCGACGAACCGTTCGAGTACTGGGTTCAGATCCGTGCCTTCCCCGACGAAGACGGCCTCACCGTGTTCTCCCGGGAGATATCTTCCGAGCGCGACCGCGATCCCCGCCAGCTCGCCGAGGAGTACGACGCCCTCTTGGCTAGCTCCGGTGACGCGATATTCATCCTCGACGTTGATCGGAGCGGCCCAGATGTCGACTTCCGGTTCGCGCGGTTGAGTCCTGGATACGAGACCCAGACCGGCCTCACGACCGAAGAAGTCCGGAACAAGACGCCGAGAGACGTGTTCGGCGACGAACGGGGCAGCGAACTGGCGGCGAACTATCGGGATTGCCTCGAACGTGGGGAACCCGTCTCCTACCAGGAGGAATTGCCGGTCGCGGACGACGCTCGATTTTGGGAGACGAGCCTCGCTCCCGTCGCCGTCGACGATACTGTCACCCGCATCGTCGGGATCGCCCGAAACGTGACCGAACGAGTCCAACGGGAGCAGGAACTCCAGCGGACGAACCAGCGGCTCGAATCGCTCATCGAGGCTGCTCCACATACGATCCTGGAGATCGATTCCAAAGGTGACGTCCTGCTGTGGAATCAGGGCGCAGAAGAGATGTTCGGGTGGGACCGTGCGGAGGTCGTCGGTGAATTCAACCCGATCGTTCCTGACGACAAACAGTCGGAGTTCGCGGACCTTCGACAGCGAGTACTGGACGGGACACAGATCCGTGGAAAAGAGATACAGCGAGAGAGCAAACAGGGGAAGAAACTGGATCTCCTGCTGTCCGCAGCGCCGATTATGGATCCGGACGGCAAGAAAGAGCATATTCTCGCTGTCCTCGAAGACATCACAGAGCAGAAACGCCTTGAGGAGCAGCTGCGATCCCTGCAGGAGACCGCACAGCAGCTGAGCCGGGCCCGGGCGAGCGAAGCTATCGCCGAGATCGGTATCGATGCCGCCGCTGACGTCCTGGGGTTCGAGATTGCGGGAGTCTGGGAAGCTGCCGACCAGCGAGACGCGCTCGTCCCAATCGCGTCGACGACTGCCGCACGAGAACTGTTCGGCGAGGCCCCCACCTTCATGCCCGGGAACAGCCTTGCCTGGGACGCCTTCGAATCAGGGGAGTTGCGCGTCTACGACAACGTTCAGACACTCGAACAGTCCCACAATCCAGAGACTGAGATCAAAAGCGAGATCCAAGTCCCGCTCGGCGAGTACGGTCTCATTTCGGCGGGATCGACCAGTTCGAAGGTATTCTCCGATACGGACGTCGATCTGTTTCGGATCCTCGGAGCAACTCTCGAAGCGGCGTTCGCGCGCGCCAGCCGCGAGCAGAAACTGGAACGGCAGAACGAACGCCTCGACCAGTTCGCGAGCGTCGTGGCCCACGACCTTCGGAACCCGCTCACAGTCGCTATCGGCTTTCTCGAAGTGGCGGCCGAGACAGGCGACCCAGAGCATTTCGAGAAGATCGAATCCGCCCACGACCGTATCGAACGCCTCATCGAAGATCTGCTGGCGCTGGCACGCGGTAACACGACAGTTGAGGATGCCGAACAGATCGATCTGAAGCGGGTTGCAAGGGAGGCCTGGGGCTACGTCGACACCCACGAGGCGACGATCAACGTCTCCGAGACGGTTCCGGTCGTCACCGGAGACGTAAACCGGTTGACGCAACTGTTCGAGAACCTCTTTCGAAACGCGGTTGAGCACGGCGGAAACGACGTGTCAATCAGTGTCGGAACACTTGACGACGAGACTGGATTCTACGTGGCGGACGACGGGGAAGGGATCCCAGTCGAGAACCGAGAGACGGTATTCGAACACGGCGTTACCTCTTCACAGGGCGGGACGGGGTTCGGACTCTCTATCGTGGACGACATCGCACGGGCACACGGCTGGACCGTGTCCGTGACCGACAGTATCGACGGTGGGGCACGGTTCGAATTCGAAACGTTTCCCGATTGATAGTGACAGCTGTAACGATTTACCGGTATGACCGCCCGACTTCGGGCGGTCAGTGTGGCATTGACTTACCGAAGTCACTATCAGCGGAGAAGAGACGTGAACCTATTTTTCCCTGCTCGTTCAGGACACGAACGTGCTTGACTGCTGTCGCTCGCGAGGTGGTCGCAGTGCGTGACGACGATTCGCCAGACGACCCCGACCAAAACTCCCAGGCTCGGTGGGCGCGCACCCTCAATCCCGGGCCGTTCCGAACGTGGGTCGGCCGGGGCTGGTCGATAACCAAACGACACCCACTGTGGGCGCTGTTCCCGCTGGCGATCGGATTGCTCGCCGCGCTACCCATCGTCGAAGCGCTCGGCCACGAGGACGTTGCCGTCTACCCGGTCGGATCGTTCCCCGGTCCGATCGTCGACCTCTGGACAGTGGTCGCCGTCCCGTCTGACGGGTTCGCCGTCCTCCTGCATCCGGGTGCCGTGGCGATGTTGACGCTTCCGGTCGTGGTGATCGGGCTGTTCGCTGGCGCGTACCTCGGGGGGCTGAACGATCTGCTCGACCACCGTCGACCGTCGCTATGGCGCAACGCCCGTCAATTCGGAGTCCCTGTCGCGCTCTATACGATGCTATGGGGCGTCGCGGCGGCGGCCGTTACCGCCTTTCTCTCCCTATCGCTTCCGGCCGGTGCGGTCGCCGGCGTGGGATTCATGACGGTGACGTACCGCCTGTGGGCCACGCCGTATCTGATCGTCGCGACGGGAGCGACGCTTCCCGAAGCGTTCCGGCGGGCCTGGCACCTCAGTGGTGGGCCAGGCCCCTATCGACAGTTGAGCGCCTACGTCTTGGCGACGACGCTGGTGCTCGCCGCGCCGCGTCTCTACGGCGTCCTCATCGGAACCCGGATCGGACTTGCCGTCAGCGCAGTCGTTCTCGCACCGGTTGCGATGGTGTTGACCGTCGCGACCCTCGGGTTCGTCCGATCGCTGACCTAGTACGTTGGCGATTCGGCGTCGATCACGTCCGTCAGGTCGGCCATACCGGTCACGAACAGCCGCATCAGGTCATCGAACGTGATGATTCCGACCAGCTTCCCCTCCTCGTTGACGACGATGAGTCGCCGTACCGCGTTGTCACGCATTGTCCGCGCTGCCGCGAACAGGTCGGCGTCCGCAGAGACCGTCACTGGGTCCGCCGTCATCACGTCAGCGACCGCGACCTCCGAGGCGGGACGGTCGCGCGCGTCGACCCGGATCGCCAGGTCCCGATCCGTGACGATCCCCACAGGCTCCATCTCCTCCTCGATGATGATACTTCCCACACCGGCCTGTTCGAGCCGCATCGCTATTGCCTCGACCGTCGCATCTGGTCCCGCGGTCTCAACCCCTTCAGTCATGTAGTCTCTGACAGTCATCTCCCCTCTAGTCGTACCAACGTTCCCTGTGTGAAAATAACACACACGTATTTCCCACCGGTTGAAAACGACGTACGTCGGCTACTCACTCCCCCCAGGTTGATCGCGTAGTCTAGCTGCCCACACTGCCACGGAACAACTTTGTGCGTTGGGCGTTCACAATCCACGTGCAATGACGTACTCGAAGGTCAACTACGAGAACGTCGATCCGGTCGCCGACGCGATGCACTTCCTGCGGGACCCACTGGACTGCGAACAGGTCGGAGTCACGGTCGTCGAGTGTGAACCACATTGGGAGGGAAAGCCCCACGATCACGCCGACACCGATCACGAGGAGGTGTACCTCCTGATCGAGGGCCGTGCGACGGTCGCCGTCGATGGCGAGGAGGTATCGATGAACAAAGGCGACGCGCTCCGGATCGAGCCGGATGCCCAGCGACAGTTACAGAATCGCGGCGTCGAGAGCACGTTCGTGCTGGTCGGCGCGCCCTGACGTCCGGTCTGTCGGAGCTACCTACCGCCGGAACGCCAGGCTATACATCTCGCCGGCCTCAGCCGAGCCGATCGCGTCGGCCAGCCGCTCGGCCCGGCCGACGAGCGGTTCGGTAACGTCCTCGGGCCCCTTCGCGGCCAGTTCCCGGGCGACGTCGAGGTGGGCACGGACGTGTGACTCGGTCCAGGGGACGGGATCGAGCAACGACCGCTGTCGATCGAACGTCCACCCGTTGTCGACGAACAACGACCGCAAGTGGGCGGCCGGATAGAAGGTCAGTGCGGGCACGCCGCGGGCTAGCTCGGCCAGGGCGTTCTCGACGGCAAACAGTTCCGCCATCTGCCCCTCCGGCATCGGCGCATAGTCATCGACGACGAGATGGCTTCCCGGAGCAGCCACCCGCGAGAGTTCCGAGACGATCGAGACGACGTCGCCGACCGGGACGACGTTGAATAGCGCGTGGGCAGTGACGAACTCGACTGTGTCGTCGTCCAGCGGGATCGACCGCAGATCAGCCTCCAGGACACGAACCCGGTCGTATTCGAACCGGTCGCCGACTGCTCGGGCGTGATCGCGGTCGTCAGTGATCGCCTGGATGGTGTCCGCGCCTCGTTCGAGTAAACCGGCCGTCGTGTTCCCGACGCCCGCTCCGGCTTCCAGACAGTTCCGACCGGCGACCGGCTGATCGGCAAGCGCCGTCTCGACAGTGTTTGGGATATCCATCAGTGATGCAACTGCTCGGGAACGGGGCTCTCCTCGTGACGGGAACCCTCGATCAGTGTTCGCTGTGCCGCCTCGGACATCTCCTCGTACCGGTCGGCGGCGTTCAGGACCATCGCCACCAGCTTTGGATCGCCGGGCGAGATCACGCTGGTCAGTCCCTGCGAGGCCGCGAAGTCGAACCGTTCGTCGATCTCCGATTGCGTATCCACGGGTCGATACCAGTTCGCATAGGGGCGCTCCGCTTCGGGCAGTTCGTCGGTCGGCGGCCACGGTCCGGCCGCGAAGGCCTTGATTCCGAGGGTGCCGATGTCTTCCTCCTCCGCTCGTTCCAGCACGCGCTCGTATTCGTACTCTGGACCCTCCTTGCCGACGACGACGGGATTCAGCGGGAACATCAGGCTCTCCAGGTCGTCGATCCGGTCGATAGCGTCGAGGATCAGCCGGGGATCGCCGTGGCTGGTCAGCCCGATGTGATCGATCAAACCCTCCTCCTGTGCGTCCCGGAATGCCGCCAGCGCGCCGTCATCACCGGTTATCGCGTCGAGTTCGTGCTCGTATTCCAGGCCGTGTATCTGGTAGAGGTCGATCGTGTCCGCGCCGAGTCTGTCGAGCGACTGCTCGAGTTTCTCGCGGGCACCATCGTACCCGCGTTCCATCGTCTTACAGCCGAGAAATATCTCCTCGCGGTACTGCTCGAGTTTCGGCGCGAGCTTCAGCTCCGCGTCGCCGTACGCGGGCGCGACGTCGAAGTGGTTGACGCCGCGATCGAGGACGAGTTCGACCATCTGGTCCGCACCCTCCTGTTCGAGCCAGTTCAGTGCGATCGCGCCGAACGTACAGACGGTACTCTCCTGACCAGTCGTTCCGAGCGGTCGGGTCTCCATACGTGGGCGTACGCTCGCGGCCCCGATAAGAGATGGTGGCACCTGACCAGCCGAACGCTTCGCCTATTCCAGAACGGTTCGCGGCCGCTTGAGATACACGTCCTGTTCGACCACTCGCTGATAGATCTCGTACAGCGTCTCGACGCTCCCCGCCGTCGGAGCGAACTGCACGTGGGGTGCGAGGTGATATCCCTTGCACGACGTCAGAAAGAAGTACAACGTCTGGTGGTGTTTCGGAGTGGCATCGACGACGCCGATGGCCGCCCCGCCTAAATCGTCCGAGAAGTCGTTGAGCATGGCAGCGATGTCGTCAGCGAGTTGGTCGTCCGGCCGGTATCCGGGCGCGCCGAACACCTGCTGGAGGAACTCCGTCGAGGCCTTCAGGAAGGGATTGCTGTCTATTCCGGTCGGATCGACGGCCGCGAACCGGTCGTACAGATCTAGCAACGTCTCCAGTTCCTCGGCGGTGACCGCGATCGGTAAGACTGGGTTGCCTTTCGGCAGCGAATAGTCCGGAAACGAGTGCGTTCCAGGGCTCGGGAGAGAGCTGAACACGTCTTCGATGTCCATACTGGTCGTTGGCGGGGCAGTGCCTTACCGTTTGGTCCCTGTCACCACTCGTCACCGAGGCGTTCGCGAGCCTGCTCGTATCCCCTGTTCGTCCGCCAGGTAAGCCCCGAATCGACGTGTTCGACGACGTACTCGCCCCCGCACTCGCCACAGCAGTAACCTCGGTCCGGATACTGCACCGGTTTGGACGCCCGGTGGCGCTCCAGGGCCCATGAACAGTCCTCGCCGGTACAGACCAGCCGGAGGCGCCCGTCGGTGAACGATTCGCAGTGACGTGGCGCGTCGAGTTCCGCGGCCTTCCGCCGGAAGCGCGGACCGTGGCCCGACTCGCCGTGCGTGAGGAACTCCCAGGCGTGGACGAGTTCGTGGCGGATCGTCCCGGTGAACCGTTCCCAGCCGAGTTCGCGGTAGGCGTCCCAGGTGAGGACGATCGTCACCCGGTCGTGCCGGCGATCGTAGCGACAACTCCCCGCCCGACGTTTGGCCCGTTCGGAGATATCCCACTCGATGGCGTCGGTATCGAGGTCGAGATCGATCGTCTCGGCGTAAGCGGCCGCACGGTCCAGAAGCGTCGCGCGCGTCTCGGGCGTGGACTGCGTCGTCGTCACTACCCGCTGGATCGACGGGGAACCACTTTACTCCGACGGCTCCTCCGCTCAGTCGATCAGGCGATCGATCTCGTCGTCGTGTTTCCACTCGCCGAGTTCTTTCGGATCGACGTGGACGAACACGTCGTCGACCGCCTCGAGCGCCTGGATCGACTGGATGACTGCAGTCTCGATGTCGTGGGCCTCACGCAAGGTGCGATCGCCTTCGACTTCGATGTGGAGACTCACGTCGATCTCCGGGCCGACGTAGTGGGCGATCACGTCATGGGCACCCTCGACATCCGGATGAGCGAGCGCGCGTCTGATGATACGGGCCCGCAGGTCGTCCGGCGGGGCCCGGCCGACGAGGTAGTTGACGTTGTCCTGGACGATCTCGACGCCGGTATAGAGGATCCCGAACCCGACGACGACGGCTGCAACCGGATCCAGCAGAGGGTAGCCGACGCTGGCACCGACGACGCCGACGAGCGCCGCGCTGGCGGTGAGGACATCGGCGCGGTTATCGATAGCCGTGGCGTACAGCGCCGGGGAGTTGTACGCTTCGCTGATCGATGCGACGTAGCGGTAGAGACCGAACTTGACCGCGACGGTCCCGGCCAGTACGGCCACCGCTGCGAGGTTTCGAGTGACGGTCACGTCTCCCGACTGGATCGCCCGACCGGCCTGGAAGAGGACGCCGAACCCGGCTGCAAAGACGCCAAGCGCGACGAAAAGCGAGACGAACGGCTCGATCCGCTCGTGGCCATGGGGGTGCTCGAAGTCCGGCGGCTGGGTCGTCAGATACAATCCACCGACGGTGACGACGCTGTAGACCGTATCCGCCAGGCTGTTTACCGCCTCCGACTGGACGGCCAGGCTGCCCGTGTACCACCAGACGACGCCCTTGGCGATCACGAGTCCGACGTTGACGGCCAGCACCAGCAGCCCGACCCGGCGCAACGTGATCCGACGAGACCCCGACATCACACCCACCGTTGTGTGCGGCCCGTCAAATCGGCTTCGACGCCGACTCGATGACGACGGCGTCCGTCTCGTCCTCGAAGTGCGTTCCGTCCTGGGCAGCGAAGGCGTCGTACAACCGGTCGTACGTGTCATCGATCGCCTCGACGATGACCTTCGTCTCCGAAATCACGGTCATGAAGTTGGCGTCCCCCTCCCACCGTGGGACGACGTGCGTGTGAAGGTGATCCTCGATCGACCCGCCAGCGGCGCTCCCACCGAGGTTCATCCCGACGTTCAGTCCGTCAGGATCCAGTGCCGTCTCGATGGCGTCGACGGTCCGCTGCTGGAGTCGCGCGTGATCGAGCAACATCTCGGGTTCGAGATCGCGGTACTCGCCCGTATGCGCGTAGGGGATCACCATCGCATGTCCGGGGTTGTACGGATAGTTGTTCAGCAGAACATAGGCGTGGTCGCTCCGCGCGAGGATATGCTGGTCCCGATCGGCGTCCAGCTCGGGTAACTCACAGAACGCGCACTCGTCTATCTCGGCATCGTCGTGTGGCCGTTTGACCCACTCTATCCGCCACGGTGCGAACACCTGCTCCATGTCGGTACTGTCGGACACCGCAGCCAAAAGGCGTGCTGTTTACCTGCGCACTATCTTTTAAACATTTCGGCCGTTTTGGCAGAATTAGCCTTGAAACTCCCACAAATACTGTTGTAAACGGTATCGGCCTGTTTGGGGCGGTTAGATGATATCGTACCTTCGTCTGTCGGTTTTCCCGTGAACTGTGTGGAACAGTCGGCCGTATTTATGCTCTCTTTGGACATTGGCGTAAAATAAGATGGCGACCACAGACAGTCAATGCGCAGAGCGGCCAGAGCACTGTCAACACTGTGAGCGCGAGACGACCCATATAGTCTCGCTGGAGCTGGTGACCGAAAGCGATAGCCCTGACAACGCGGAGTTCTCCCGGGAGCCTTACAGGGTGAGTAAATGCCTGGTCTGTGGTGAGAAGACCGCGGACCGGATGAACAACGCTTGATCGGATATTCTATCACGGGAGCCGTCTCCTGACGGTGCGGCTACGACGGCGACGACCTCATTCACATTGATACGGACGGTTGCGCATGTGGTCGGCATAGATCATACCACGACGCGCAGTCAGGTCTATAACTCGTCACGAAATTCATAGGGATTAGCGTAGCCGATCGGAGATCTTTGGACTCCGATCCGGCGACCGGATTCGATTTCACGGGCGAAATCTATGGATTTCTACGCTAATCCCTATCACCTGCTATCAAAAATTGACAATCACCGTGCCGGTTTTCGGTCAATATATTCGTTATCGCGGCCGTGTCGTGATCTCACAGCCGCCTTCAGTCACGATGATCGTGT
>JAZKRQ010000078.1:0-12670 GCA_036628575.1 Halapricum sp. | reverse complement strand
GAACGTAGTTGACGCACAGGTATAAGTCTTTATTCAGTATCGAGTTAATATCTTTGTAAATGGTGGCATGTGACACAGTAGCGAGTGACGGGAAACGGCAATATCGGCACGAGAATGCACGCTTTCAGCCATCGCGTCATAGATGTCTGCGAACTCCTCTGACCGCTCCACCCCGTCGAGTGTGCGCTCGGACTCGTCGGCGAACCCCGTCTCGACCCAGGCTGGCTCGACCAGCGCGACCTCCCCGTCGTAGTCTTCGACTTCCATGCGAACAGTTTCGACGAGCGCTTCGAGGGCACGCTTGGACATCGCGTACGCGCCGAGTCCGGGCGTAGTGACGCGACCGTGCGTGCTCGATACCGCGACGATTGTCCCCACACGCTCGGCGAGCAGTGGTAGGAACGTCGCGATAGTCCGGTGTGCACCGACAACGTTGACCGAAAGCTGAGCGTCGAGGCATTCGCTCGGCAGGTCCGCGAGCGGGCCGAGTTGCGCGTAGCCGGCGTTGACGACGAGACAATCGAGGCCACCGACATTCGCATCGATCCGGTCCCGAACCCGCTTGCAGTCGGGCTCGGCGGTGACGTCCATCTTGACGGTAGTCGGTCCCTCGAGGCTTGCGAGACCGTTCTCGTCGACGTCGCCCGCGTAGACACGCCACCCGTTCCCCGCCAGGCGCTTCGCCGTCGCCCGCCCTATCCCCGAGGCAGCACCCGTCACGAGAGCTGTTCGCATACTCTACGGTCGATCGGGGGCCAGGAATCAGTTCCGGCCACCTACCCAGTAAAGACGATCGGTACCGGCGTGAAACAGAGCAAACCCAGCACGAGCGTGACTAGTCCGACGGCCTTGCGACGGGAGCCGACGTCCGACTCGTCGATGGGGGTTGCGCCGCCAACCCGGGTCAGAACGAGCGCTAACACGCCCCACAGCAGCCAGATCCCGACGGCTCGCCCGTCGCCGAACAGGAAGAGGCCCGCGGCGAGCCCGAATAGGGCCACGGGGACCGCGCGCTGGATCCGATCGAAGTGCTCGCCGACCAGCGCCCGAGCGACGTGCGCGCCGTCGAGTTGACCCACTGGCAGGAGGTTCAGAAAGGTCACGAACGCGCCGACCCAGCCGCCGAGGACGACCGGGTTAACCATCAGCGAGGGGTCCTCGTAGACCAGTGGCTCGTTCAACGCAACCGCAATCATTTGGATCAATGGCGGATACCCTAGTTCGACCTGCCGGATCAGTGAGTCCGCACCCACTTCGATAGGCGGGAGCGAGACGCCGATGGCAGTGACGACGACCGTCGCGACTAGGCCCGCGAGTGGGCCGGCAACGCCAATATCGAAAAGCGCTTTCCGACTGGGGAGATGGTCTTTCATTCGGATGACCGCCCCGAGCGTTCCCAGGATGTTCGGGATTGGGATGAAATACGGCAGGGTCGCCTGCACCTCGTGATGGCGGCTCATCGCGTAGTGACCGAACTCGTGGACGCCCAGCACTCCCAACACGGCGGCAGCGAACGGCCAGGCCCCGAATATTTCCAGCGGCTCCCCGGCGAAAGCGACGCCGTACCACTGTGCCCCAGCGAGCATGGTCGTCGTCACCGTCGCTAAGAACAGCACCACGTTCAGCCAGGGAATCCCGTCGATTCCCATCGATCGTTCCTCGGCGACGAGGACGTGCTCGCCGGTCTCGTATCGTAGCGAGACGCGATAGCCACGCTCCCGGAACAGCGGCGCGAGCCGATCGACGACGCGATCTTTCGGGGTCAGCGGCTCCCCGTAGTACCGGATCGCCTCCTCGCCGCGATCGACCTCGTACACGTAGAAGGTGTTCGCGAGCGCCTCCGGACTGGGATAGTCGTCCACGAGGGGGCTTTCAGACATTACCGCCGCTACGGTCTGGATTTCCATTAACCTGTTCGCCCTCCGGCTCGGAGACGACCTCCGCGGGGACGCCGGCGACCGTTGCGCCGGCCGGAACGTCGGATTCGACCAGAGAGTTGGCCGCAACCTGTGCGTCTTCGCCGATATGCACTCCAGGCAGGACGATCGAGCCGGCCCCGATCATCGCCCGTTCGCCGACGACTACTTCCCCTTTGCGGACCTCGTCCTGGAGGTACTCGTGACAGAGGATCGTCGCGTCGTACCCGATGATAGCGTCGTTCTCGATCGTAATCAAATCCGGCCAGAAGACGTCCGGCGTCGCGGTTAGCGCCCAGGCGACCCCGCTGCCGACGTCCGTACCGAGTCGGCGAAGCAACCAGTTTTTGAGTTTGAGGCTCGGGGAGTAACGGACGAGCCAGACGACGACAAAATTCAAAACCACGCGGAGGGGATGGCGCGTCTCGGGCCAGTGCATCAGGGAGTTTCGCGGCCCGGGCGTCGCCTGACTGGCGAGTCGATCGTGGCGTGACTGGTCGTCGTCGGACACGCCCGTCGGTTGGAACCCCACCGACAAGAAGCCGCCGGCTCCTACTCCTCGCGCAGCTCGGCCATGTGGTCGATCCGCTGCTGGACTAGATCGGGCTTGCCGATGTCGTGGCGGACTCGCAGTCCCTCTTCGCCGGCTTCGCTCAGCACCGCTTCGGCGATCTCTTCGGCGTCAGTGATCGTCTCGGCGACGCCGACCACTGCGAACGCGCGGGACGTGGTGGTGTATATTCCGTCCTCGCGGTCGTCGACGCTAGCGTAATAGAGGATCGCCTCGCCGTCGTACTCGCTGGCGATCTCGCGGGCCCCGTCTTCGTCGACGGTGACCGCTGCGCCTGCCTCGGGCTCGGTTGGATATCCGTCCGGGACGGCGTACTTACAGACGGTCGCGTGCGGGGCGAACGAGAGCTGCGGAAGCGTTTCGCCGTCCCGAGCCGCGGTCATCACATTCAGGAAGTCCGTGTTTAGCACCGGTAAGGTGTTCATGGCCTCGGGGTCGCCGAAGCGGGCATTGAACTCGACGACTTTGACGCCATCGGCCGTCAGCATGAACTGGCCGTACAGAACGCCCTTGTAATCTTCCAGGGCCTCGACAGTCGACTCGATGACGGCGATAGCCTCCATGTAATCGTCGTGATCCATGAACGGGAGTTCCAGCGTCGCATCGCTGTAGCTTCCCATGCCGCCGGTGTTGGGCCCCTCATCTCCCTCGTAGGCGCGCTTGTGATCCTGAACGGCCGGCGTGACACGGACTTCCCCGTTAGCGACCAGCGCTTGGACGGTAAACTCTTCGCCGACCAGTCGTTCCTCTAGTACGACCCGGTCGTAGTCCGACGCGCGAAGGTACTCTTTGGCTTCCTCGGCGTCGACCTGATCGCCCATGACGCGGACGCCCTTGCCACCGGTGAGGCCGGCCGGTTTGATCGCCAGATCGCCGTCGTAGTCATCGATAAACTCGCAGGCTGCGTCCATGTCCTCGAAGGTCTCGAAATCCGGACAGCCGGGGATGTCGTACTTTTCCATGAACCGCCGCTGGAATGCCTTATCGGTCTCGATGCGCGCCTCGGCTTCTCGGGGGCCGAACGCGTAGACATCGGCTTCGTCCAGCGCATCGGCGACGCCAGCCTGCAGGGGGGCTTCCGGTCCGATCACGGCCAGGTCAGCATCGACTTCGCTCGCATAGGTCGTCACGGCTTTCGGATTGGTCGTATCGAGCGCTTCGAAGTCTTCGGCGATCCGTGTGATACCCGGGTTCTTGTTGCCGGCACAGGCGTACAGTTCGCAGTCGGTATCTGCGAGCGCGCGAGCGATTGCGTGTTCGCGACCCCCACCACCGACCAGCAGCACGGTTTCTGTCATACGCGATAGCGCGCAGCAAGGCCGGTAAAAGGTTGCTGTTCGCCGTCGTGGGAGCTACAGTACCCCCGCGACCGTTACGCAGTGACGACGACAAACTTGCCAGAATCGATACCCGCTCCTGTGAACTACCCCTGCCTACTCGCCGCCTTCGGCGGCTCCTTGAGACGGGGACTTAGCCTGTAAGAGTTAAAAACCGACGCAGAGACAACTGGGAACATGGACAGAGCGCGTGCAATCGTCGTCGGTCTCGCGGGACTCCTGCTCGTATTCACCGTGTTGCTGGTCAGCCCGTTCCTGGAGTTCGTTCTCCTCGCGGTGTTGCTGGCGTTCCCTCTCCGTCCTATCCACCAGCGGTTCAAGGGGAAGTTCGGCACGCGCACGACCGCGGCAGGGTTGGTCGTCGGCACCACTATCGCTGTCATCCTGCCCCTGTCGTGGCTCCTGTGGGTCGTCATCCGGGAGACGTCTACGTTCGTCCGACGCATACGCCGCGGCGAGATCGAATTCACGGAACTCGAGGCGTCGGTTCGAGACGTAACCGGTCAGGACGTCGACCTGATGGAGATGGCCCGCAGGAGCCTGCAGGAAACCGGAATCGGAACGGTCGACGGCGCGATTGGCGCGTTCGGGACGGTCGCCGATCTGTTGATCGGGGCGGCGCTGACGATATTCCTGCTGTATTACTTCCTGAAGGACGGCGACAGGTTTGGAAGCTGGCTGCGACGGACTGCCCCGCTTCCGGATCACGTCTACGCCCAGCTCCGTCGGGAGTTCGACGACGTCATGTGGGCAGTGCTCGCCAGCCACGTGTTCATCGCAGTCGTCCAGGGTGTCGTCGCCGGGCTCGGGCTGATAGTCCTCGGCGTCCCGAACGCCGTCTTCTGGACGGTCGTGATGATATTCCTCGCGGTCATGCCGATCATCGGTTCGTTCCTCGTGTGGGGACCGGCTGTCGTCTATCTCGTCAGCATCGGGCGACCAGTCGCCGGCGTCGCCCTCTTGGTCTACGGGACTATCGTCGTCAGTTTCTGCGACGATTTCCTCCGGCCGCTGATCATCGACCGGTACACCGAGACGCGGCTGAACCCCAGTGCGATCATCCTGGGCGTCCTCGGCGGGATCTACGTGTTCGGCTTCATTGGCGTCTTCTTCGGTCCTGTCGTCATCGGCTCCCTCCGGGCGGTCCTTGACGTGTACCGACGGGAGTACGTCGAGAACGGGCCGATGAGCGCGAACGGTCCAGAGTAACGATTCTCGGTTTGGCGGTCTTGAAACAGGGATTTCGTTGCCGGTGGCGTCGGTGGTTTCCGTCCGAAGCCCGGATTGACGTCTATGACGGACGATCCTCTCGAAGAGAACCGCCTCGACGAGGCGGCAAGCCCGTACCTCCAGCAGCACGCGGACAACCCGGTTAACTGGCAACCATGGGACGAGGCCGCCCTCGAAGCCGCCCGCGAACGGGACAGGCCGATCTTCCTCTCGATCGGCTATTCGTCCTGTCACTGGTGTCACGTCATGGCCGAGGAGAGCTTCGAGGACGAGACGGTCGCCGATGTGCTCAACGAGCATTTCGTCCCGATCAAAGTCGACCGCGAGGAGCGTCCGGACGTCGACAGCATCTACCAGACCCTCGCCCAGCTAGTCAGCGGCCGCGGTGGCTGGCCGCTGTCGGTGTGGCTCACCCCCGATCAGCGCCCCTTCTATGTCGGGACGTACTTCCCGAAGGAATCCCGTCGCGGGACCCCCGGCTTTCTCGACCTCCTCGGGAAACTCCGGGCCTCCTACGCCAACGACCGCGAAGAGATCGAGGAACGCGCCGACGAGTGGACCGAGGCGATCGAAAGCGAGGTCAGTTCGGTACCCGATCGACCCGGTGATATCGGTGACGACCTCCTCAACACAGCGGCAAACACTGCGACCCGGACCGCCGACCGCGAGCACGGGGGGTTCGGATCGAGCGGCCCGAAGTTCCCCCAGACCGGTCGGTTACATCTCCTGGCCCGCGCTTATGAACGGACCGGTCGAAACGTCCTGCGCGAGGTCCTCACCGAGACCCTGGACGCAATGGCCGACGGCGGGATCTACGACCACGTTGGCGGCGGCTTCCACCGGTATGCGACCGATCGAGAGTGGATCGTCCCGCACTTCGAGAAGATGCTCTATGACAACGCCGAGATTCCGCGGGCGTATCTCGCAGGCTTCCAGGTGACCGGCGAGCAGCGATACGCCGACGTCGTCGAGGAAACGTTCGCTTTCCTCCGTCGCGAACTCCAGCACCCGGATGGCGGGTTCTTCAGCACGCTGGACGCACGGAGTCCCCCTCCCGACGACCCATCCGCAGGCGACGAGGAAGGTGCCTTTTACACCTGGACGCCGGGGGAGGTCCGTGAAGCCGTGGGCGGGGAGACCGACGCCGAACTGTTCTGCGATCGGTTCGACGTCACCGAGGCGGGCAACTTCGAGGGGACGACTGTGCTGACCCGCAGCGCGACCGTCGAAGGGCTGGCCGACGGCTACGGGCTCGACGAATCAGACGTCGAGCGACGGCTCGAGAGCGCTCGCCAGCAGGCTTTCGAGAGCCGCGAGGATCGGCCCCGTCCTAACCGCGACGAGAAGGTACTGGCGAGCTGGAACGGGCTGGCGATTTCGGCGTTCGCGGAGGGCGGGATCGTCCTCGATCCCGAGTACGCCGAGGTGGCCGCCGAGGCACTATCGTTCTGCCGGAACCATCTATGGGAACCGGAGGACGGGAACCTCAGCCGCCGGTTCAAGGACGGGGAGGTGAAAATCGACGGCTACCTGGCCGATTACGCCTTCCTCGCGAGAGGCGCTTTCGACACCTACCAGGCGACCGGTAACGTCGAACACCTCGGGTTTGCGCTCGATCTCGCGGACGCACTGGTCGAGCGCTTCTGGGACGAAGCGGAGGGGACGCTGTATTTCACCCGAACTGGCGGGGAGAGCCTGATCGCCCGCCCCCAGGAGCTAAACGATCAGTCCACGCCGTCCAGTACGGGCGTCGCCGCCGAACTGTTGCTCGCGCTGGACCACTTCCGGTCGGACGACCGCTTCGCGGAGGTGGCCGATGACGTACTTTCGACACATGCTATATCCGTCGAGAACAGCCCGGTACAGCACGCTTCGCTGACGCTGGCGGCCGATCGCTATCGGAACGGTTCCGTCGAACTGACCGTCGCAGCCGACTCGCTGCCCGAACCCTGGTGGGAAGCGATCGCATCATCGTACCTGCCCGCCCGACTTCTTGCACAGCGGCCGCCGACCGAGGCGGGGCTCAAAGCGTGGGTAGATGCGCTCGGACTCGACGGGGCACCCCCTATCTGGGACGGTCGCACCGCCCGGGACGGCGAACCGACCGTTTACGCGTGCCGTGACTTTACCTGCTCGCCCCCCAAACACGACGTGGAAGCCGCGATCGACTGGCTTCGGGACTCATGACCCACGACACGCCACATAACGACGGCGAAAAAAGGCTGTGGTGTGATAACTGCGGGATCAGTGTCGAACCAGCGGAAGAGAAGTCCGGGCCCAAATGTCCGTCCTGCGGGGAAAAGTTGTAACCGTCGGACCAGAAAGTATCAGTTTTCGAAGTGTTCTCGGATCCGCTCGGCGATATAGACGGCGATATCGACCGGCTCGTCTTCGACGAAGCGGGCGATCTCCTCACCGTCTTTCTCGACGACGACCGTCGGGATGTACTCGATGTCGTATTCCTCGACCTTGGGACCTTCCTTGGATCCGTCATCAAGCTTCTCGACGGGGATCTCTTCGATCCGGTCGTCCGGGACGTTCGCAGCATCCAGCGCGGCCCCGAAGTTCGGAAGCTGTGCGCGACAGTCTCCACACCAGTCGCCACCCCAGACAAGATATGTCAGGCCGTCGTACTCCGCAAGCGTCTCGACGGTGTCAACGTAGGCGTCCTCGTTAAATACGGGATCGGGTTCCATCGTTTCCAGAGACATAGCTGGACGTTCGGGCGCAGTATGTAAAACCGTCGCGACTTGTCGTGAGTGGGCGCGTACCGGCGTTCACGCTAAGGCGTCGACAGACTTTTCCTCTACTGATCGAGCGCGGCGACCATTTCGGCGGTCGCCCTTTCGACGTTCCACTCCGCGACGAACGATGATATCGCGGTTTTGAGTTCGATGAGGGTGTCCGGCCGGACGCCCAACCCGTGGGTGATCGACAGCGGCTGGGATCGGGAGGACTGGAACGCCTGGTGTTGCTCCTTGAGGAACTCGGTGAACTGTCTCATCGAGACGTCCGTCCGCGGCGGGATCGACCCCTTCTTCTGGTTGAACCGCCGCTGACCGTCCGCCGAGCCCACGTATCGCAGAAACGTTTCGACAGCGTCCTCGTTCTCGGTCGCCTCGGAGGCGATCACCGCGTCCATGTTCATCGCGTAAGTTCCCTCAGTCCCCGGGAACGGCACGTGCTCCCAGTCGGATCCGTACCGGAATCCGTCGGTTTCTGTGTACGCACCGGCAGCCCAGTCGCCCTGGTGGAAGAACGTCGACTCGCCGTCGATAAACCGAGCGTTAGCGTCGGTCAGGGACATATACAGCGCGTCGTCGGTCGCCAGGTCCGCGTACGCCGAGACGATCTCCAACGAGTCCGTGATTGCGTCCCTGTTGGCGGCGGCCCGGCCGTCGGTCACGTCGCGATAGACATCGTGGCCGTGCTCGCCGAGCAGGACTGTCTCCCACAGCTGAAGTGCCGTCCAGGGGTTTTTCATGGGGAAGAGCATCCCGACTGTCCCTGTCTCCGCTTCGGCCTGACGAAGCATCTCGATGAATTGGCGCGGGCTCGACGGGTTTGAAGGGTCGATCCCGGCCTCAACAGCCATATCGACGTTATAAAAGAGGTTGTTGATCCGATGGATATTCAGGGGAACGGCGTGGTAGGCCCCATCGAACTCGGCGGCCTCACGCGGACCGTCGAGGTACTGTCGCTCCATGTCCGAGTCCGTCCAGACGTCGCTTACGTCGGCCAGTACGTTCGCCTCGACGTACGGCAGGAGGTTCTTGCCCGGCCATTCGATCCAGACGTCCGGCGGGTTCTCCTTCAGGATGCGACTCTTGACCGCGAGACTGAGGTTCTCGTCAGTGACATCCTCCAGGGTGACATCAGGGTGTCTCTCCTGAAACCCCGTTAGCAGCGCGTCCATCGCCGCTTCGCCGTCGCCGCCGACCATCCGATGGAAGAGTTCGGCTCCCGTGCCGGAACCACGGCCCCCGAATCTCTCGCCAGAGCGTGACATGTCCGCCCGTTTCTTGGGGGCGGTATTTAACCTACCGCCGGCGTTCTCAGGTCTGGTAGCGGCTACGGTGATATTTGTCGTGTTCCCGTCTGGTACACACCCGCCGTCAATACTGCTATCCGTCACACAGCAACGGGACGAAAGTCGGCGTCCCCAATACAACTTCTGAGACTGGTGGAAGGTTATATATGGCCGTTCGGGTTACTTACTGCCATGCAAATTTCTCTCGAACGCGGGACGGTCGTTGCGCTGGCGTTCCAGCTGGTGCATGCCTTCTATCAGGTCTTGCTACCGTCTGCTGTGTCCGGACCCGGTTACGTCGTGTCGGCTGCCGGCGGGTTCACCGTCGCCGCCCTGGTGCTGGTGTATGCCGGCTGGCGGACGAACGCACGGCTGAATCGATTCCGGACCGATCTGGAGGACCTGCGGGTCGAACGGGACGCGCTCGCCGACGAACGCGACGAGTTACTGGCCGAACAGGAGTCGTTGAAGGAGCGTCTGGAGAGTGCCCGATCGGAACGGCAGGAGAATAAAGGGCCAGCAGGCCAGGTCGCACCCGTGACCACCGATGGCGGCGTCACGTCCGCCGGGGAGCTGACAGGCGAAGAGTTCGACGCCCGTCTCCGGGACTCCGCGGCGACCGTCGCACGGGCAGGCGAGGGCGATCTCCGGCAGCGCCTGGACGTCGACACGCCCGCGGAAGCGCTGAACGAACTGGCCGAAGAGTTCAACGAGATGGCGGCGGCCTTCGAGCAAACGATCGACACCGCAAGCGAGTTCAGCGACGAAGTCGCCGGATCGAGCGAGCAGGTGACGACAGCCACGGAAGCCGTCATGGAGGCCAGCGAGAACGTCGCGGATACGATCGACGAGATCGCGACCGTTTTTGGCGACCAGCACCGGAAGATCAGTCGCATCTCCGAGGAGATGGGCGATATGTCGGCGACGATCGAGGAGATCGCCGCATCGAGCAACGAGGTCGCTGACAAGGCCGACCAGACCGAGCGCCAGACAGTGGAAGGGATAGAGGCCGCCAGGGGAGTCGTCGACGCGATGGACGAAGCCGACGACCAGACCGAGAACGTCGTCGACGCCATTGAGGCGCTGCAAGACCAGATGGACGAGGTCGGGCAGATCGTCGACATGATCGATCGGATCGCTGAGCAGACGAACATCCTCGCACTCAACGCCTCGATAGAGGCTGCACACGCCTCCTCAGGCGAAGAGACGGGGTTCGGCGTCGTCGCAGACGAGGTCAAGTCTCTGGCCGAGGAGACCAAGGATGCGACCGACGAGATCGAGTCGCTCATCGGGGAGATTCAGGACCAGACTGGCGACACCGTCGAAGAGATAAGCGAGATGCAGGCAACCGTTTCAGAGGGGAAAGAGGACGCAGAGAAGGGCAGGGAGGCTCTGGAGTCGATCCTCGAACATGTCCAACAGACCACCAGCGGCGTCAAAGAGATCTCGAACGCGACCGACGACCAGGCCGCTTCCAGCGAAGAAGTCGCCTCTATCGCCGACGAAGCCGCCGATACAAGCCGCGAGACCATGGAAGACGCCGAGCACGTCGCCGCCATCGCCGAGGAGCAGACGCTCGCACTCGGGGAGATGTACGTCAACGCCAAGATGCTCACGATGCGGGCTCGACAGCTCTCGACGCTGTTCGACCGGTACGAGACCCAGTAGGGCTCACTTTTACTATCGACACAACCGTCGTTTCGGGTATGGACGTCGGCGTACTTACCGTCCCCCTCGGTGACCAGCCCCGCGAGTCCGCCTTCGCATACCTCGCCGACCTCGGCGTGGATACCGTCGAACTCGGCTGTGGTGGCTATCCCGGCCAGGCACATCTCGACCGACAACAGCTGCTCGGCGACCCAGAGGCCCGGGACGCGCTCCGTGACGACCTTGACGAATACGGCCTCCGGGTGAGTGCGCTAGCAACCCACAACAATCCGTTGCACCCCGACGAGGGAACAGCGACCGAAGCCGACGCGGAACTCCTCGAAGCGATCGAGCTCGCGGACCTGCTAGACGTGAACACGATCACCTGTTTCTCGGGGCTTCCGGCGGGTGGACCACAGGATGAAGTGCCGAACTGGATTACCGCACCGTGGCCCGGGGAACACGCGGAAGCACACGAGTATCAATGGGAACTCGCGACTGAGTACTGGCAGAACGTGGCCGAGCACGCCGCGGACCACGGCGTCGACGTCGCTATCGAGATGCACCCGAACATGCTGGTATACGAGCCGACTGGACTGCTGGCACTACGCGACCGGACGAACGACCGGATCGGCGCGAACTTCGACCCCTCGCATCTGTACTGGCAGGGGATCGAGATCACCGACGCGATTCGGCTACTCGGTGCTCACGACGCGATCCACCACGTCCACGCCAAGGATACCCGAATATACGACGCACAGGCCCGGACCAAGGGCGTGCTCGACATGACCCCTTACGACGAGGTCGAAGAACGATCGTGGATCTTCCGGTCAGTCGGATACGGCCACGGCGAGGATCACTGGCGTGACGTCGTCTCGACGTTGCGAATGGTCGGCTACGACGGCGCGCTCTCGATCGAACACGAAGACGCGCTCACGTCCGCCAGCGAGGGTCTGGAGAAAGGGATAGAGTTGCTCCAGCGCGTCGTCTTCGAGGATCAGCCGGGCGACGCTTTCTGGGCCTGAGACGCGCTGAACCGGTATTTCGGTCGATTCGAGGTTCGTACACTGTTGAATCGCGAAATATTGACATCTCGATTAGATTTTTATGGTAGTGGCATGATAACATGTGTGTATGTCTGGTGAGGACGAACCACGGGATCAGGATGTGGGTGAGCAGGGTGGACGACCAACGCAGGGTGACCAACCCCAACATGATGAACAACCACCTGATCGGGGGCAGCCGCCACAGGGTGGGGAACAGCCTCAGAGGGGACAACCAGCACAAGGGGGGCAGGCACCGCAGGCCGGGCAGACGTACCAGCCCCCGGTCGATCAGGGGCCGGGCATGGTAGATAAGCTCCAACGACCGCATATAAAAGAGAACCTGATTGGGACGGTCGCTATCTACGCGTTACTCGGTTTCGGACTATTCATTGCGTTGCTGATCATCCCGGGGTTGGGTGATGGGGAGAGTGCTCTTGCTTCCACTACTGTCGGAAACGGGATGCTGGGGTTCGGTTTCGGGGTCGGACTCCTCTTGGCCGTGCTCCGCGGTAGAGATGCGGCTACCCTTGACGCAGAACAGAACGTCAAGCTTGTGAGTAGTTTCATCGGAAACGGGGGTGGTTACTTCGTTCTGGGCCTGCTCGCCGTTTTCGGTGCGAGTTCTTCCTCTGATGACCTGGGGCTCAGTAGCTCCGGGATCGGGGGCCAAGGTGGTTTCGAAGTCGGTGTCGGGGACTTTTTCGTCCCGCTGATCCTGCTCGCCATCCTCGTCGGCATCATTGGCGTCGCGACAGTCTTCCTCGAAGACTACTTATGAGCAGGATCCAGGCCGAACCTATTTTTCACCCGGCTACGTGACTCCTCCATGGCGCTCTCGATCGGCATGCTCGGCTACCGTTTCATGGGCCGCGCTCACGCGAACGCGCTCGCAC
>JAZKRQ010000077.1:0-12715 GCA_036628575.1 Halapricum sp. | reverse complement strand
GCCCGAGAGCACCTCGTCGTAGCGACTGCCGAGACGTTCCTTGCTGCGAAGAGCGGTCGGCGAGCGCAATCCGTAGCGATCCATCCCGGCCGTCAGGACGGCCTCGTCCTGGCTGCCGGGGAGCGGCTCGTCGGCTGTCCGGCACTCGGCGTGGACGTCGAGTTTGTCGGTCACGTGGTCGGTGCACGCTTCGGCCATCTCGCGATAGGTCATGAACTTTCCGCCGACGATGGTCGTCATCCCCTCAACGCCGTCGCGTTCGGCGTGATCCAGCATGGAGAATCCCCGCGTCATTTTCTGGGTTTCTTCACTTCCGTCGCGTTCCGACGGATCGTACAGCGGGCGGACGCCCCAGTAGGCGCGGATTATTCGAGCGTCCTCCAGCATGGGGACCATCGTCGACAGTTCGTCGATCATGAAATCGACTTCCCACTCCTCCTCCGGAAAGTTTTCCGGGTTTTCAACTTCCTCGTCGGTGGTGCCGAGGATGGCTGTCGTCTCGTGTGGGACGATAGCATCACCACTCGATCGGGGACGACAACGGTTTATCACCGTATCGACGTGACGAACATTTGTCAGTACACTTACACCTTTCGCCGGTGTCATATTGATGTCGATGCCGACCATGTCGGCGATTTCGTCGGCCCACGCGCCGGTCGCGTTGACGACGTGATCCGCCTCGATCGCTTCAATTTCCCCGTTCTCGCCGTGGACTCGAGAGCCTTTCCCGGTCTTGTGACGGATTTTCACGCCGGTGACGCGGTCACCCTCGGTTAGCAGATTGACGACTTCTGCGTGAGTCTCAATTCGCCCGCCGTGATTCTCGGCGCTGATTGCGGTCGCCACTACTGTCCGGAAGGGATCGATTGCGCCATCGGGGACCTTGATCGACCGCTTGACGTCCGACGAAAGATGCGGTTCCAGTTCCAGCGTCTCCGCTTTGGAAAGCTCCTCTGCCGGAATATCGCATTCGTGGCACCCCTCGAGTTTCTGCTGGAAGTAGTCGTCGTCGTCGCCCTCCATCTGAACGAAAAGCCCGCCGGTCATTTCGATGCAGTGTGGGGCAATCTCGCGAAGGACTCGGTTCTCTTGGATGCAATCTTTGGCGCTCTCTTGGTCGGTCACGGCGTAGCGACCGCCGCTGTGGAGTAAGCCACTCATCCGGCCACTGGTACCGTTCGTGAGGTTACCCTTCTCGACGAGTGTCGTGTCGACGCCGCGCATCGCGAGATCGCGCGCGATGCCGGTGCCGGTCGCGCCGCCGCCGATTACGACCACCGACGGTGTATCAGCCATAGGTCATCAGTCCTTGTATTTCGTTCATAGCGCCTCGACCACAAGTTCCGGGAGGCTCACCACGTCGACAGCGTCCCCGTCATCGGCGACGACGTCTTCGAAGTGGCACTTGCACTGCGGGCTGGCGACTACCATGGTCGAGGCGTCGGTGTGGGCTGCTTCTGAGAGGACCGTCTCGGCAACGCTGTGAGCGACGTCCGGGTACATCTCCTGCATGCCGACACCGCTACCGCAACTGAGCGACTTCTCCCGATTGTGGCGCATCTCTTGCAGTTCGAGCCCCGGAATCGCCTCCAGCACTTCCCGAGGCGCGTCGTGGATGTCTGTTGTGTCGTATTCTTTTCGGTCGATTGGTGTACTGTGCCGGGACAGTTCGTAGGGGTCATGGTACGTGACGAGCTGTGAACTTTCTCCAGTGAGCTCCAAATCGCCGTCAGCAAGTAGCCCAGCGATGAACTCCGAAGAGTGGACGACTTCCGGCTCAACTTCGGCACCCCAGTGGGGGTAGAAGTCATTAAACGCGCGGTAGGCCTCCGGCGAGTCCACGAGGAGCGTCTCGAAAGAGTGCTCGTTGATCGCCTCGCTGTTATGCTCGGCGAGTGATTTGGCGGTATCCCACAACCCGAGTTTGTACTGGGGGAGCCCGGACGACCATTCGTCGTCGCCCAGCATCCCGACGTCCAGATCGGCTGCTTCCAGAATATCGACGATCGCTTCAAAGAGTTCGGGCTGGTAGTATGCGGTCGTGGAGTCGACCCAGAGGCCGACCTTTGCGTTCGAACTCCCAGTGAGCCGATCGACGCGCTTGTCGTCCAGTGCGTCGTGACGTGCATCGTGTGGCTCGCCGAACGGGTTGTGCTCGGCGTCCGTTCGCTCGTCGATTTCGGTGACCTCGTCTGGAGCGTACCCATGCTCGACGACGTCAGCACGCCCGGCAAGCGCGTTCGACCGGATGTCCATCGACTCACCACACCAGGCAGTCGACTCGCCGCCCAGCGTCGATTTGTACACCATATCCGCTGCCTCTTCGAGGTGTTGCTCTGGTGGATGGTCTTTCGGTCGTTGTTTTTCCTGGATGATCTTCTGCAGGATCAGATTCCGCATGTGCGGCGCGGACGACTCTGTCCCGTCATGGCGGTGGAACGCATCCACGTTCTTACACATAAGGGGGCAATATGCACACACGCTGATTTCGAACGATCGCTCGTCGATATGCATCTTATCGGCCTCCAAGACCCATGACACCAGGGTTCATGATATTTTTCGGGTCGATACCGTCTTTGATCTGTTCGAGAGTGTGATGAGCGCCTTCGTCCTGGTCGCGCAAGAACCGCCCGAGCAGGCGGCCGGTTCCGTGGTGATGGTCGACGACGCCGTCGTATTTGAGCGCGATCGGGACGAGTGTACCATATGCTTCGTTAACGATTTCCATGATGTCTTGTTCTTCCGGAATGTCGCGGAGATGCCAGCGACAATAGAACATCGTCCCCGACTTGTACCAGTGCGAGAAGTGAGCGTGAATCCAGTTCGTGTAGCGGTCGTCGAAAGTGTCTTTGAAAGCCTGGCGCATCTCCTCGTAGGCTTCTTCGGCCTGATCGTAGTGGACGCAAGTATTCACTGTCCCGCCAGCACCGGTGGGATGACCGCCGCGGAGGGCCTGGTAGTTCTCGACAGATTTCTCGTCAGAGGGGTAATAATCGGCGAATCGGTTCTCCCACCAATACTCGCCTTTTTCTCTGCCCAGATCTTCGCCGCCTTCTTCTGCGCAGATCTCGTAGGCGACCTTCTCCCGTGCGTCGACGATTTCTTCCATCCCGTCGAATCCGAGGATGACGAATGCGCCTTCCCGATCGACCCCCCACGTTTCTTTGAATGTCCGGGCAGTCTCTTCTTCCGTATATAGCCGGGCCAGATCCGGTTCAAGACCTTTCCGCATGATCTTCCTGACCGCATCGAGCCCGGTCGGGAAGTCTGGAAACATGAACGCCTTGAATCGACGTTCCTCGGGGAGTGGATGGATCTTCAGCGTGGCTTTCGTCATCGTGCCGAACGCGCCCTCAGAGCCGACGAACAACTGGTTCAGGTCGGGTCCGGACGCGTGCGCGGGGACTGATCGCGTGTTTACGACCTCGCCGTCGGGAAGGACGACTTCCATACCGAGAATCATATCCTCAATCTTCCCGTACCCGGTTGAGAGGCGGCCGGCCGATCGGAGTGCGAGCATTCCGCCGACCGTCGCCGAGTAATGCGAGGCCGGGAGATGCCCAGAGGTATAACCGAGTTCGTTCAGCCGGTCTTCGTACTCCCAGTTTCCGATGCCGGTCTGGACCGTGGCAAAGAGTGACTCCTCGTTAATCTCGATGATGTCCTTCATCCGCTTCATGTCCACCAGTATCCCACCGTACTCTGGGATATTCCCCCCCATCCCCGAACTTCCCATGCCAAACGGTGTAATCGGGATATTTTCCCGATTAGCGAGCGCGTGGATTTTTTCTACGTGCTCGGTAGAGTTCGGGTACACGACGAACGCTGGGATGGGAACTGTCTCGTCGTCCATCCACATCTGCCGTGTGTACCAGTTGCAGTTCACCGAGTGGGCGGATTTTTCGACTTCTTCTTGCTCCACGTTCTCTCGTCCAACGATATCGACGAGATCGTCGTAGACGAGTGATGTTGATATTCTTGACATTTTTACATCCCACTGTTGGGTGCCCTGTATAGGAGACGGCCTAGATAGTGAGTTCAGACTCATATTATAAATAATTTGTCAATCATGGCAAATCATTTAGAAACACTGGTCTTTTTAAGGGCTCTTCACGAATCTATCACGACGAGGTGTATACGATGACCGATAAGTACGTCATGACCCTCGATGAGGGTACAACAAGTACGCGCGCAGTAATTTTCGATAAAAAAGGTGCAATCCAGGGCGTTGGACAGCACGAATTCGAGCAGATCTACCCCAACCCTGGGTGGGTCGAACACGATCCAAGCGAGATCTGGGACGCTCAGATGGACTCAGTCGAGGACGCTCTCGACGATGCAGGGCTCGAGCCGGACGATCTCGCTGCTATCGGGATTACAAACCAGAGACAGACAACCGTCCCGTTTGACGCCGAGACAGGCAACCCAGTCCACAACGCCATTGTCTGGCAGGACATGCGGACGACTGAGATGCTGGAGGACCTCGCCGAAGAGCACGGTGAAGAAATTTTCAAATCCAAAACTGGTCTCGTGCCGGATGAACATCCGACGGGAACGAACATCAAATGGTACCTCGATAATGTCGAGGAAATTAACGAACAGGCCCAGACCGGCGATACCCTACTCGCCAGCATCGACACGTATCTCGTGTTTATGCTGACCGACGGCGAGGTGTACGCGACCGACCCCTCTAACGCCTCTCGGACGATGCTGTACAACATCCACGAGCTGGAGTGGGATAATGAGCTACTGGAGCTATTGGATATCCCGGAAGCGATCCTGCCGGAAGTCAAAGAATCGAGCGAGATTTACGGCTACACCGACGAGGAGGTCTTCGGCGCGGAGATTCCCATTGCGGGCGTGGCAGCGGACCAGCACGCCGCGCTGTTCGGCCAGGCCTGCTACGAACCGGGGATGGTCAAAAACACGTACGGTACGGGGAACTTTATGTTCATGAATACTGGTACCGAACCGTACGAATCTGAAGACCTTTCGGCCACTATCGCATGGGGGCTCAATGGGGAAACGGTCTACGCGCTTGAAGGAAGTATCTACAGCAGTGGAGCGAGTGTGCAGTGGCTGCGTGACGATCTCGACATCATCGACGACGAGTCAGAAGTCGAAGAACTGGCCGCTTCGATCGACACTAACGAGGGAATCTACTTCGTGCCCGCCTTCAGCGGCCTCAATGCACCGTACTGGAACAAGAATGCGCGCGGAACGCTTGTCGGCCTCTCCCGTGGGGCCGGCCGAGCGCAACTTGCTAGAGCGGTGCTGGAGTCCATCGCGTACTACTCTCAGGATATCGTAGAAGTGATGGAAGACGACGCTGATCTCGAAGTGGAGCAGATTCGCGTTGACGGCGGCGCCGCAAACAACGACCTGCTGATGGACTTCCAAGCTGATGTCTCCAGGACAGAAGTCGTCCGACCGCAGACCCTCGAGACGACCGCTCTCGGGGCAGCCTATCTGGCCGGTCTTGCTGTCGACTACTGGGAGGACCAAGCGGAAATAGAGGAATTGTGGCAGGTTGACAAACTGTTCGAGCCGACGATGGACGAGCAGCGACGACAGGCACTGTACGGCGGCTGGAGAGAAGCGGTGACGCGTTCGCTCGACTGGATTGACGAGCTTCGAGACGTCGGTTTCGATATCGACGATCTTTGAACGGTCCTCCACTGGGGCTATCTGGGGGATGAGAGTCGGTCGATCGGCGCGGATCACTTCACATTTTTCGCAGACACTGCCTCCCACGAAAGTCAATGCTGAGGTTGAGCAACTTTTGCCGGGCCGACGAGTACACTCAAACTGTCATCTCATGGTATGTAGACACATCGTTCAGGCGAACAGATACATTTTGCCCGCTCTCGTATATGTACATATGTCCGACTATCATAATCTCAGATTGGACGAAATTCAGAACGCAGTGAGCCCGGCAAGTCAAAAGCTGGAAGTCGACGAAGCGGTGGATGCGACCGAATTCGGGATGAATATTTATCGGGCCGATCCGGGAGAACAGATCCCTTGGGGATATCACCGACATCCGGATCACGAGGAACTGTTTATCGTTCTTGAGGGCGAACTCAAATTCGAGACGCCCGACGGGCCCTATACTGTCAGCGCCGACGAGGTGTTTTTTGTCCCCCGAAACCACAGCCATCGTGCCCGCGCTGTCGGCGATACCCCGGCCCGGGTAATCGCTATCGGTGCGCCAAAGGAACATGACGACGCGATTATCGAAGAAGAGTGCCCGACCTGCGGCGAGGTGACGCGCCGCGAACGCGACGTAATCGAGGAGGGAGGCGAGACTGTCTACGTTCTCAAATGCGCTGACTGCGGGACGGAGACGATGCGCGTGAAATGACCTATCGAGCGATAGCCGAGATACTTGATATTTCCCGTGCAGCGGCCTTCGAAATGCTGCGGGAACCCCTCACGATTCTCGATATCGTGCCAGACTCGACACACACCCAACCCAGAGACGACGATGACGAAGATGTCGACGCGTTCATCGAGAACGCGCGGTCCAGCGAGTAGCCAGTCCATGCAGGTCACTAAGTGTTCAGGTCACGTAACCGATCAGTGGGAGCGACCGTCGGGGCGTCATGATCTCTTCAACCTGGGTCAGAACGATGACGATGCCGACCGCCGCGAGAAACGCCGCGAAGGCGAAGGGGACGACAAACCCCCAGGCGACCAGAATGCCGGACAAGAGCGGTCCGACGGCGACACCGAGGCCGAACGACATTGTCAGGACTGACAGTGTCGACCCGGACTGTCCATCGCGCGCAATGTCACCTGCCAGTGCCAGCGCAGGGGCAAATACCATCGCTCCGGCGACCCCCTGAAGAAACCGCGCGAGAAACATGAACCACGATCCCGAGATGACCCCAGAGAGGAGCGTGGCATTGAGGATGAGTCCCTGGACGAGCGTGGTTGGTACCAGTAGCACCGTCCCGGCGAGGATGAACACCTTTCGACCGTAGAAGTCGGTTGCCCGCCCGATTGGCACCTGCAGAAGCACCTGAGCGAGGATGAACGCCGCGAACTGGAGGCCGAACATCTCGGGCCCTTGTCCGAGTTCGGCGTTGACGATCTCCCCGAGGGTGGCGAACACCGCGATCCCGACTGCCATGAAGAAGGAGACGACCCCCAGCGCGAACACGGGGTCGAGCAACTGGTCGCCAGTCCGGTCGAGAACCGCGATACCCTCGGTTTCCGACTCGTTGGCTCCGTCGGTGTCGAGATCCGGATCGCGGATGAGAACCAGCACCAGAAGGAATGCCAGCGTGGCAGTCGAGGCGGCGAAGTAGAAGGCGGCGTCAAACCCCGTGACCGAGAGCGTCCCCGTCGCGAGGGGGAGCGGAAGCGAGTACGGCCCGGCGGCGACGACGCCGCCGGCAGCGATCGGGCCGACGCCGAACCCGACCAGGCGGAACGTGTTGTAGGTTCCCATGTTGCCGCCGCGGTTCCCCTCCTCGGCGAGGTCGTTGACCAGTGCGACTGTCGTCGGGATAATGAACGCGCCGGCGACGCCTTGGAGGACGCGAAGGCCCACGAGGTGCCAGTACGTCGATGCCAGCGAGTAGGAGAAACTCGCCGCCGCAATGAGTACCAGCCCGACCAGGACAAACACCTTGCGCCGCCCGGTTCGATCGGACAACCGCCCGGTGAACGGCTGGAGCGGGCTGTTGATGAAGCCGAAAATCGAGAGTACGAAACCTGTGATGAACACTTCGGTCAGCCCGAAGCTGTTGCCGGTGACGAAGTCGCTGGCGATGAACAGCGGCAGGACGACGATGAGAAAGGAGTTGCCGACCGACTCAGACATGCGGGCCAGCGCGAGCGCCAGTACCTGGGGGTCGACGCCGAGTCGCTCTCTCAGCATGCGGGAATTCGGGATAGGACACTCATTTGTCTTGGACGGCCGTCGAGACGATGCCGTGTCGGTTCGTTGGTCCGGTTGACCCAATACTGTTGTGATACCGGTATGTACCCGGAGTCGTAGGAACTACACCGTTGAGTGGGGCGATTGCTCCCGGCTTGAGATACTGGTCGGGAGCGAGTTGAAAGATCGATACGATCACACCGGGCGACTCCGCCTCGAAATCGCTGGCAACCCGAACTGGCCCGACTACGAGAAACAGGGTCGGTTGGACCTGTGGTACGATGAGACTGACAGCACCTTCCGAGCTTCGCAACCCGTGACTGTTTCTGACGATTCACGGGACACTCCACTGGCTAACGAGACAGCTGCTCTGGATATTGGTGCGAACAATCTCATCGCCTGTACCACGACGACCGACGAACAATATCTGTACGACGGCCATGAATTATTCCAGCGATTCCGTGACACGACACGAGAAATCGCCCGGTTGCAGTCGAAACTCGAAGACGGTCGATACAGTAGCAAGCGAATCCGGCGGCTGTACCGCAAGCGAACTCGTCGCCGTGACCACGCCCAAGAAGCACTGTGTCGTGACCTGCTCGAACGACTGTACGCCGAGGGTGTGGACACGATCTATATCGGTGGCCTGACCGACGTGTTGGAAACGCACTGGTCGGCCGAAACCAATGCGAAGACGCATAATTTCTGGTCGTTCAAGAAGTTTACCGAGCGACTGGTCTGTACCGCCGAAGAATACGGTATCTCCGTCGAGGTTCGGTCGGAAGCGTGGACCAGCCAAGCGTGCCCGCAGTGTGGTTCGACAGACCGAACGACACGGCATCAGGATACACTCACCTGTCCCTGTGGGTTCGAGGGACACGCTGACCTCACAGCGTCAAAGACGTTCCTAGAGCGGCAGACAGAGCAGGCAGTCAGGCCGATGGCACGGCCCGTGCGGTTCAAGTGGGACGACCATGAATGGTCGGGGATATCACACCCTCAGGAAAGTCCCAACGAACAGCGCACAGACCGGAGTACCGCCCACCGTGGCGGGAATGTTGCCTCCGGGGTCGTTCGGAAATCGCCGATTTCCGAGATGACGAGAATCTCTGATTCTCGGACCAAATCGGTATAGCCGAGACTCCCACGACGGCGAGGAAACCGCGCCGTTTACGGCGCGGAGGATGTCATACAGCGCAGGAGGATGTCAACCTCTTCACCGGTGTGTGTATGATACTTGTCGGCGCAACCGGATTTGCGGGCGTCATCTGACCCGACTGGAAACGAGAGCGATGTCGCGAAGCTGCGCACCGACCTGAAGGACAACTAGGTGAGTGCGATCGGGCCGGTACGTCGGTACAACAGTCACTAGCAGCTCTCCTCGCGGAATGGCCTGGCAGAAGCCTGCGGGTTCAGCCGCGGGGACTGTCACCCGAAGAGACCGTCCGTTGCCCACGCACGGAGCAGGGTCCGGAGTTCGGCTGTCGATCCATCCGTCTCGGCCCACTTCCCGACGCCGTCTACGAACTCGGCAGTGCTGATCGTACCGTCGTCGTCGCTGTCGTATTTCGAGAGGACCGGGTGCTCGATGATGAACGACACAGAAACGGTGTCGGCGGCGCCGCCCTCACTCGCGACTGTGGCCCGGATCGACTGACGGCCGGGATCGGCGTCGTCACCGATCTCGTACGTCACTGTGATCCCATGCGATTCCCCGGCGGGCAGGTCGGCAAGCTGCACCGTCCCATCGGTCGTGTCGGTTGCGGCGGGCGAGTGGACGTCGAGAACATCGATCCCGGGCGGGAGTCCCCGCGACTCGAAACCCGGTGAGGAGGCGGGATCTGTCCCGGTGTTTTCGATCGTGAAGGTGACGGTCGTCGTCTCACCCGACGCGCTCATCACGGGTGAGGGGTCGCGAATCGTGAGAACCGGCCCGTCGTTCTCGACAGCGAAGACGTCCGTCTGTTCGATCGTGTCCAATCTGTGTTCGAGGGCGTCCCGATCGCTTTCCTGCCAGATCGAGACTACGAAGTCGTACTCGCCGGGTGGGACGTCCGATTCGACGACCCAGTCGAGCGATACCGTCCGCTGTTGCTCGGGTGCGAGCGAGATCGGTGTTCCCGTCGTTCCGTAGTTATCGTGGAACTCCCCCTCGGGGTCGCGGGTACTGTATCCCACGAAGAACGTGTGTTGCTCTTGCCCGGCGTTTTCGACTGTGACACTCACCTCGACCGGTTCTCCCACCCGGTAGGTCCCACTGGGAGGCGAGACGTCGAGAATCACGCCGTTCACGTCGGGCGGCGTTTGAACCGTCCCGGCCCTGAAGATCGGGCTGTCGGTGTCCGTCTGTGCCCGGATAGCGGCGGATTGGGCCTGCTGGCTCCAGGCACCAAACTCGCGCTCCTGCACCGCAATTTTCGCCCGTACGAACTCGGTCGCGGTTACCGCCTCCGACAGGTACCCCAGCTCCCCACCAGTGAGCGCATCGTACAGCGCATCGACGGGTAGTCCGCTCCCGCCCTCGATGGCCTCCAGCGTGACGTCTCTGAGCTGAGTGAGCGCGTCGCCGTCCGGTAGCAGGTTCGCCCGGAGCGTCATGTAGAAGAGCCCGTCGATGGTCGACTCCCTGTAGTTCCGCCAGAAGCGGGTCGCCTCCTCGTACGACCAGGGTTCGTCCGCCGGATGCCCGCGTACGACGTCGGCAGCCGTCTCCGCCTGGCTTGCCGACTCGGTGAGCTCGTCGTTTGCCAGCTGTCGAAAGCCCTCTTCCAGGACCGGGAGTGGATCCGTTCGCAGCTCCTCCCGTGAGGAGACGTATTCCTCGAGCAGCCTCTCGACGAACTCGCGTCTGATTTTGTTGGCCGCGATCGCTGCCGCCTGTTCCGCGCCTTCCTTGAGGACTGTCTCGCTCCCACCCTTCGAGAGGAACGTACTGAACCCGCCCGACGTGGACGTTCCTGCGATCTCGCCGATTCCCTCCGCCGCGGTGTCTCGAACGGCGAGCACCCCCCTGCTGAGGGTAGCAGTGTCCCTGACGGTTCGCAGTGACGCCGGATATTCCTGCCCGTAGTAGGAGAGCACGTGATCGCGATTCAGACCGGCGACTTTCTCGGAGACGAACGCCGCCAGTGCGGCCTTGCGGCGGAGCGAATCGTCAGTGACGGGACGCCCAGCACTGTCGAACACGACCCAGGCCTGCGGGTTCCCGCGGGGCGATTCGACCTCGAGATACACCGGCCCCTCGTCGCGATCCCAGCGATAGAACTCCAGGCCGTCGAGTTCGTCTTTGGCCACCTTGGCGGCGAAATAGCGCTCCCCCTCGACCTCGACGCTGTGATAGCGGAGCATGTACGCGTAGTTCTCGAGCGGTCGGCGGAGCGGTGGCTGGTTGCCACCCAGGACGTTGACGACGGGGGCCGTCGTCGAGAGCGTCGCCCCATCAATAGTCGTCGAAACCGTGACGTACTGGGTCGGGACGCCGGTACTCGGGATTCCCGCGGCGACGTACGTTCCATCATCCGCCCGTTCGAACGGCTGGTCCCGGATTTCACACGTGCTCCCGGATGAGTTCGTATATCGTATCGTCGCTGCAATGGCGTTCCGCCCGACGAGAGCGCCGTCGCTCGCGAGTTCCAGACGCATCGAATCGAAGCCAGTATGATGGAACAGACCTGCGTCGTCGCGCTGGTTGCTGTCGATCGAGCGGACCTCGATCGAGTCCGCTGTCCGGGGAGAGGAGTCGTCTCGCAACCGAGGTGCACTCAGCGCACGCCGACCGCCGACGTCCTCGATCCGCGAGCGGAGGGTCCCCCCTTTGTCGAACCGATAGACGTCCGAGCCTCGACCGTCCGAGACCCACACTTCGGATCCCACGACCTCGATCCCTTGCAGGTGCGGGTTGTTCCGGACCTCGGGGACGTCAGAGAGATCGGGCAGATCGACCGACCACGAGCCGACGACGTCGCTTTCTCCCCCGGAGATATCCGTCTTGTACACTACGTCCGCGTGCTGGTCGGTCAGCCACAGGAACCCCTCGTCGTCGATCGATATCCCGACGATTTCGAACGCAGGTGTGTCGTATCTGTTCTGTAGTGTCCCACCACGTGTGAACTCGAAGATCTGCTCGTTTTTGTGGGCGACCACGTACAGGTGGTTTCTCGGCCCGAGAGTGCCCCGACGGTCGAGCGCGATCCCCCTGATTCCCTTGTCGTTCGGGTTGAACTTCTCGAGTACCGTCCCCTCCCGATCCACGTGTCGAATGTATGCCGGTTCGCCGAGCGGGGGCTGGCGCGTGGTCCAGAACGTCCCGTCGGGTGCGAGAGCGACGCCTTTCGCGATTGTCTCCGAAACGACCACCTCGACGGTTCCGTCGGCCCGTATCCGGTCGACTCCGTCCCCACCCGGAGCGTAGACGGACTTCACCGACTGTGCCCGGCTTTCCGCCCGGGATCGCCCGATGTACGGACCATCGCCGACCGGACCTGCCACAGTAAAGGCTCCCAGCGCGAGGGAAGCGGCACCCGTGCGAATCAACGCACGCCGATGCACGTTCACATTGGTCATGTTACAAGATGCCGAAATCGGATCAATAAACGTTCACCAGGGACTGTCAAGGGATTTATATTTCCGAAGGCACGAACCTCGCCTGGGCGGTGGCACCAGCGACGAACCCTGTTCGGCGCTCGGTTCCGACAACAAGTGTCGGAACGCTCGTCCCTCACGGAAAGGGCGGGGTTTCCGCGCTGAATCAAGATGAGGAGTGCGATAATCGAACCGCCGACCGGAAACACGACGCCTTTTTGCCCCGTCCAGTACCCACCCACGAAC
>JAZKRQ010000076.1:0-12759 GCA_036628575.1 Halapricum sp. | reverse complement strand
ATGTCCTTGACCTCGTCGCCGCGCTGGATGATGTGGACCGGTTTGTCCATCCCGACGAGCATCGGTCCGATGGCCTCGGCACCGCCGAGTCGCTGGAGAAGTTTGTAGCCGATGTTGCCCGCTTCCAGGTTCGGGAACACGAGGACGTTCGCGGGGCCGTCGAGTTCCGAGAAGTCGTACGTGTCGGTGATAATGTCCTCGACGACGGCCGTGTCGGCCTGCATCTCCCCGTCGACCGGGAAGTCGACACTCGGGTCTTCCCGGAGCAGTTCGGCTGCGCGGCGCGGCTTTCTGGTCCCCTCTGTGTCGACGCTCCCGAAGTCCGAGTACGACAGGAGCGCGGCTCGCGGCTCGACGTTGAACCGCTTCGCTAACTCTGCCGCGTGACAGGTCACCTCGGCCAGAACCTCTTCGTCCGGCGAGATATTCACGGTTGTGTCCGCGCAGAACACGACCCTGTTCTTGAAAGTGAGCATGTACACACCGGCGACGTACTCGGCGTCCTCAGCACTGCCGACGATCTCCAGCGGCGGCCGGAGCGCCGAAGGATAGTGGTGAGTCAGGCCGGTCAACAACGCGTCGGCCTCGTCCATCTCAACGAGGACGCTCCCGAGGTAATCGCCGTCGCGCACGAGTTCGTCGGCTTCACGTCGGGTGATACCCTTCCGCTGGCGGCGAGCGTACAGCCAGTCGGCATATCGCTGGAGATCCGCTTCGTCGGGATCCAGAATGTCCGGCTCGAACGACAGGCCAAGCCTCTCGACGGTCGCGTCGATTCGATCCCGATCGCCGATCAGAAGCGGGCGGGAAATCCCTTGATCGACGAGCTGATAGGCCGCCCGGATCATCTTCTCGTCGTCGCCTTCGGCCAGCACGACTCGCTTGGGATCGCTCTTGGCTTTGTTCAACACGACACGCATCATCTCGCGAGACTTGCCAAGCCTGGCTTCCAGCCGTTCGACGTAGGTTTCAAGATCCAGTTCAGTGCGAGCACAGCCCGATTCGATCGCCGTCTCGGCGACAGCGGGCGTGACCTGAAAGAGAACGCGCGGATCCAGCGGTTTGGGGATGATGTACTCAGGCCCGAACTGTAGTGGATCGTCGCCATAGGCCTTGACGACCGCGTCGGGAACGTCCTGACGGGCCAGGGACGCGAGAGCCCGTGCAGCCGCGACCTTCATCTCCTCGTTTATCTCGGTCGCTCGCACGTCTAAGGCCCCACGGAAAATGAACGGGAACCCGAGCACGTTGTTGACCTGATTGGGGTAATCCGAGCGTCCGGTCGCCATAATGACCGAATCCTCGCGGGCGTTCTTGGCGTCCTCGTAGGCAATCTCAGGATCGGGATTAGCCATCGCGAAGACGATCGGGTTGGCGGCCATCGACCGGATCATCTCCTCGTCGACGATCCCGCCCACGGATAGTCCGACGAACACGTCCGCGTCTTCCATGGCGTCAGCCAGGTCGCCTTCGGGCCGGTCGCTGGCGAACTCCGCTTTGAACTCGTTGACGTCGCCGGATTCGGCCCGGGAAACAGTGACGATCCCCGAGGAGTCACACATAGTGATGTTCTCCTGTTCGACGCCCAAGGAGACGTAGAAACGCGCGCTGGCGATCGCACTCGCGCCAGCGCCGGAGAAGACGACATCCAGGTCAGCGAGATCTTTGCCGGCCAGTTCGGCCGCGTTGATCAGGGCGGCCCCCGAGATGATAGCCGTCCCGTGCTGATCGTCGTGAAAAACCGGGATGTCCAGTTGTTCGCGCAGCCGACGTTCGATCTCGAAGCATTCTGGAGCTTTGATGTCCTCCAGGTTGATCCCGCCGAAGGTCGGCTCCATCGCCGAGACGGCCTGGACGACCCCGGAGGGGTCGTCGGTGTCGAGTTCCAGGTCGAAGACGTCGATATCGGCGAAGCGCTTGAACAGCACGCCCTTACCCTCCATGACGGGTTTGGCGGCTTCCGGTCCGATGTCGCCCAGACCGAGTGTGGCACTGCCGTCGGAGACGACGGCCACCAGATTTCCCTTTGCGGTGTACTCGAAGACGTCCCCTGGGTTGTCCCGGATATCCCGGCACGGTGCGGCGACGCCTGGGGAATACGCCAGCGAGAGGTCACGTTGCGTGTTAGTCGGTTTGGTGGTCGCGATCTCGATCTTGCCCGGCGGATCCTGGCGATGATAATCGAGCGCGTCCTCGTCGAGTCCCATAGACCATTGCTGTCAGGCGAGGACAAAAATCTAGGCCGAACCGAGCGTTTTGCCGGATCGACGTCCCGAACGACCGCTCATAAGTAGGTGCGGCCCTGAAGATCGGTTATGCGACTCCGTCGTCTGCTTGCGGGAACGACTGGGCTGACTGCCGTCCTCATGTTGCTGGGCGTATACACTGCCGGCGGTGGCGCTGGACTGACGTGTGGGGCGCGGTGGCCGTTCTGTGACGGGGCCGTTTACGGTCTGTTCCCCGCAAACTGGATGAGTTTCCTCGAGTGGTTTCACCGACTCGTCGCGATGGTCACGGGCTTCGTTCTGATAGGGGTGGCAGCAGTCGCCTGGAAGCGCCGCGCCGACCGGCGCGTCCGCTGGAGCCTCGTGGCCGCGATCGCACTCCTCCCGGTGCAAATCGGTCTGGGCGCGCTGACGGTCACCGTCGGTGGGCTGTTCCCGTGGGGGTACTCCCCACCGGTCCAAGCGGCCCATTACCTCGCCGCCCTGTCGATCTTCACGTTGATTACGTACGCGACGGCGATCACGTACGCTCCGGTCGATCGCTCGCGGCTCCGGATCGGGGCGCTGGCCGCGCTCGCCCTCCTGCCGGTCGGGCATCTGTTCAGTTTCGGGACTGTCTTCGCGTACACTCCCGAGGTCCAGATCGTCTACTACGGGCTGGCACTCGTGCTGTTCGCGCTACTGGTCGGGATCGCCACTTGGACGCGAGATATCGAGAGCCGCGACGCCGCCTGGCAGGGGTATCTAAGCACCCTGGCGGCGCTGCTACTGGCCGTCCAGATGCTGCTGGGCCGACACGCGTTGGATCCGCAGGGTCTCCTCCTCGCTGATAGCGTCGCCGCGCTAGTGTTTCTGGCTCTGGTCGTGGCCGCCTGGTTCGCCTACCGGGCCGACGACGCAGAGATTCCGCTCGTCGGTTCGCTCGCCCGGTAGCTATCGACGACCGAACCGAGAGTCGGTTTTTTCGACTGCCTGTTCCGGGTCGGGGGCGTCCCTCGATTCCGTCACAGTCATCACTGCCACGATACCACGTGAGAGCACGAACAGGCCGACGATAACTACGACACCCCAGGCGACGACTTCCGTCGTCGCACCCATATTCACGAGTACCTGTACCGTTCCCCCGAACGCGAGCAGCGTCCCGATCGCGAGTTGCAGGTAGCCTATTTTGGAAGCCACGGGAATCACCACTGCCAGTAGAGTTCCAACGTATGCTAGTCACGAAGGGGATCCCGGATAAATCACGGCATTTTCGCCCGGAAAGTCGGAGTCAAACGATCGAACCGCTTTTGCCCGGCGAACGGGAATCCATCGCCGATGAACGTCCTCGTGGTCGGTGCCGGTGAGATGGGGCGGTGGTTCGCCACGGCAGTCCGTGACGGAAGCGACGAGCACGTCGATATCTCGTTCGCCGACGCCGACCCGGCCGTCGCCGAGGCGGCCGCCGACACATTGGACGCTCGCGCTGTCCCACTCGCCACCGACGAACGGTTCGATATCGTCTGTCTCGCGGTACCGATCCCGGCGACCAGCGAAGTGATCGCCGACTTCGCCGACCGGACCGAGCAGGCGATGGTCGATCTCGCGGGGTACATGGCCGGCCCCCTCGAGGCGATGCGCGAGCACGTTCCCGATCTCGAACGTGCGAGCCTCCATCCCCTGTTCGCCGCCGAAAACGCACCGGGAAATATCGCAGCGATCGTCGAGAACGGGGGACCGGCTGTCGCGGTGATCCGCGAGGCGCTGACTTCCCGGGGCAACGACTGGGTCGAGACCGACGCCGAGACCCACGACGAAGCCATGGAGACCGTCCAGGCGAGCGCGCACGCTGCCGTCCTCGCGTACGCGCTGGCGGCCCGCGAAATTCCAGGAGAGTTCCACACACCCGTCTCCTCGGGGCTGTTCGAACTGGTCGAGCAGGTCACCGGCAACGATCCGCGCGTGTACGCCGACATCCAGGCGACGTTCGAGGGAGCAGAGGCGGTCGCCGACGCCGCCGCACGGATCGCCGATGCCGACAGAGAGACCTTCAAAGACCTTTACCGGGAGGCAAGCGACCGATGAGCGACCGACGCCAGGCGATAAGGGAGAACGCTCAGTATCTCCGGAACGTCCGTCCGATCGATCCCGAGGAAATCTACGAGTACGTCGACGGCCAGCCGCATCCGGCGGTCGTCCGAGAGACGCTGCGCGAACTGGCGGTCGAACTCGACCTGGTCGAGCGAGAGGACGGGACGTTCGTCCCCGCGCCCGAAGGCCCCGTCACCGTGAGCTTCCACGGCGTCGAAGCGTTCCCCGAGCGATACGCCCGCACACTGGAGGACCGACTCGTCGAGGAGTTCGGCCCCGGATGGCCGCAGGGGACCAGCGGTGATCGCCTGCGTGAGCGACTGGCCACGCTGAAAGACGCCTACTTCGAGCAACGAGACGTACAATACGACGAATTGACCGCCATCGCGTACGCAATCTACCACTTACCAGACAACTACGCCGCCACACAGTACGTGCTGGCCGATCTGATTCGAGAGGAGCGGATCCCGTCACGATTCCGTGTGCTCGAAATCGGTGCCGGGACCGGTGGGCCAGCGCTCGGGGTGGCGGATCTCCTGCCAGCGGACGCCCTCGTTGAATACCACGCGGTCGAGCCGAGCGCGAACGTCGACGTACTGGAGGCGATGCTGGCAGAAACCGGCCGGAACTTCCATCTCACGATGCACCGCGAGCGCGCCGAGGCGTTCGACCCTCCTGGCGAGTTCGACCTGATCCTTTTCGCGAACGTTCTCAACGAACTGGACAACCCCGAAGCGGTCCTCGAGGACTATCGAGCGGCGCTCGCATCGGACGGCAGCGTCGTGGCGATCGAGCCTGCGGACCGAAACACCGCTACGGGGCTCCGCCGGATCGAACGTGGTGTCGAGGACGGATATACCGTCTATGCCCCAACTTGCCGGCTCTGGCCGGACAAACGCCCCGAGACCGATCCCTGGTCGTTCACCCGGAAACCCGACCTCGAAGCGCCGGCGTTCCAGCGACGGCTCGACGAGGCCGGCGGCGACAGGTTCGACGATGGGGCGTTCGTCAACGTGGACGTCCAGTACGCCTTCTCTATCCTGCGGACCGACGGGGCCGAGCGGATCGCCTACACACCGGACCGGTCGCGTGTCGCGCCGCTTGCGGAAGCCGAGTCGGTCGTGACCGACCGCGTGGATCTGGTGGCGATCAAACTCAGCCACGATCTCTCTGACGGTGGAAACCCGCTGTTCGTGGTCGGCGACGGGAGCGAACGTGAGGACGTGTTCGCCGTCCGGATCGACGACTCGTCGCTGACGCGCCCGCTCGTGGACGCTCCCTACGGCGCACTGCTCGATTTCCGGAACGTGCTCGTCCTGTGGAACGACGACGAGAGCGCGTACAACCTCGTGGTCGATGACGAGGCCGTCGTCGACGCCGCAGGCATGTGACGTCCTCACGCCGATACAACTTTACTCCAATGAATCATTTTGAAAGATGATGGACATAGCGCGAGACGTTTATCTCCCAGTCGCTGCACAGCCGGACATCGAGACCTTCGTTGCGTTCGCAAAGCAGGCTGAGCAGCGTGGATACGAGCGCGTGTGGTGTCCGGAGACGTGGGGTCGAGACGCCGTGACGATCCTGACAACTGTCGCGGAACGCACCGACGAGATCGGGATCGGCTCGTCGATACTGAACGTCTACTCGCGCTCGCCGGCGCTGCTCGGCCAGACAGCGGCGACGATCCAGGAACTCTCCGGGGGCCGGTTCCGGATGGGGCTGGGACCTTCAGGGCCGATCCTCGTCGAGGGATGGCACGGGGCCGACTTCGAGTCGCCGCTACGGTACACCCGCGAGACGATCGAGATCGTCAAAACCGTCGTCAGGGGTGAGCCCCTGGAGTACGACGGATCGATCCACGAGCTGTCGGGTTTTCGGCTTCGCTTCGACCCGCCCGAACCCGCCCCACCGATCGACGCTGGCGGGATGAGTCCAAAGTCGGTCGAACTCGCGGGCCGCTTCGGCGATGGCTGGCACGCGTTGATGCTCACACAGGAAGGCCTCCGAGACCGGATCGCGGATTTCGAACGCGGGGGTGAACTTGGTGACCGAGAACGGTCCGATCAGCGCGTAACGCTGGCACTCCCCTGTATCGCCCTGGAAGATCGCGAGCGAGCGCGCGAGCTGGCCCGCAACCACCTCGCTTTCTACGTCGGCGGAATGGGGACGTTCTACCGCGAAGCACTCGAACGCCAGGGGTACGAAGACGAGGCCCAGACTATCGCCGCCGAGTGGGCAAACCGGAACAAAGAGGCCGCAATGGACGCAATATCGGACGAACTGCTCGACGACCTTGGTGCGGCCGGTATCCCCGAGGAAGTTCGTGAGCGCGTCTCGGAGTTCGCGCGGATCGAGGGCGTCGACGCGATCAACGTCTCGTTCCCCCGCGCCGCGGAACCTGCGGAGATCGAAGCGACGATCGACGCGCTAGCACCCGAGTGACGCGATCACTCGATCGCTTCGATCGCGTCGCGCCGGTCGTCGAGAACGGAAAACCGATCGTCACGGCGGCGTTCGAGCCAGTGGACTAACCGCTCGGCCCAGCGGAGTTTCCGCCGTTTCTCCGGCCCGACAGTTCGGTCGTCGAAGTCCCAGCCGGGGAAGACCAGTGACGCCGCTCCGAAGTGGTCAGCCAGAAACGCCCCACGATCACCGTCAGTAAAGCCCCCGAAGTTCTGCACCGGGGTGACGGGTTTCGACTGTGTCGTCGGCAACACCGCCGAGAGACGACAGCGCGGGATGTACTCCTGAATCGCGACGGCGTTGTCGCCGTGGGCGTGGATCGCGACTGGCGTCTCGTATCTCGTCAGCCGCACAGCTGTCTCCGGCGTGCCGTCGAGATCAGTGACCATGCAGTCAACGCCGATTCCCTCGGCGAGCAATCTCCTGGCTGCACTGGATGCCGCGACCACGGCGTCGGCCTCCCGGGCCAGATCGAGTTCGTCCTCGAGATTGGGGCCCGCTCCGGCGATGGCGACCCGATCGCCCGTGAAATCGAGTGACTCTCCTGTGAGAACTTCTCCCTCCGACGCCCGGAGCATCCCTGCAAACACGTCTGCCGTGCGCTCGTCAGCCTCCCGATCGTACCCGAAATCGTCGAGGATGCGCTCGTAGACGGGTTCCCAGGTGGCGAAGTCCATTTCAATCGAGGCTTTCAGCGATCGTCTCCAGTGCGGTTCCGAGCGCATTCGGTTCGTCGACGTCGCTCGCGAGCGCGACGAGCGCAGCCGGCGATCCCACGATCAGGTCGCTGTCGCCGCTCCCGGGTGCGTACACGGCACCGTGTGCCGGGGCATGCCTCGACAGCCGATCGCGCTGTGTCGGGCTCAGTCCGGTGATCTCGAACACGCGAACGACAGCCTGCGCCGCGGCGTCGGTGGTCGCGCCGACCCGCTCGAAGTGCCGTTCCGCTTCCCCGGTGGTGTGGACGTCGAGTTCCTCGACGCCGATCGCCCCGTCGTCGAGCCGCTGGCGGGTGAAGGCTTCACCGATCAACGCCGCGTCGCGGGTCTCGGCAACGTCGTGGGTCCGGATCACGTGTGCGCCCCGTTCGACGGCCATCGACGTCGCCGCCAGACTGACGGGCAGGGCTTCTTCCGTCGAGCGACCGGCCAGCGACCGCAAGAAGTTCTTGCGGTTGATCGAGACGAGTATCGGCTGGCCGAGCGCGCGGAACTCCCGTAGCCGGCGGAACGTCTCGCGGTCGTCTTCGAGGGTCTTGGCCTCACTCCATCCGCCGAATGCCGGGTCAACGATGGTTTTCTCGGTCAGACCGTTCTGTTTGAGGGCTTCGTAGACCTGGTCGACGTAGTCGGCTCGGGAGGGGCACTCGGACGAACGGCGATCGGCCCACGGTGTCTCTTCAACGGCACCCGGCCGTTCCAGGTCGGGGGGGCTGGCCATCTTGGCGACAGCGACGTCGTAGTCGGCACAGACCTCGGGCATCTCGGGATCTGCGAAACCACAGATATCGTTGACCATGTCGAACCCCCGATCGAGCGCCGCCTCGGCGACCTCGTGATAGCGCGTTTCGATAGAGAAGACGGCATCGCCGCTGACTGACTGGATCGTCTCGACGGCAACATCCAGTCGATCGAGTTCCTGCTCGACCGAGAGGACCTCGAACCGTTTGTTGGCCGACTCTAGCCCGACATCAACGATGTCCGCACCCTGACCGATCAGTTCCCGGTCGACATACTCGGCGGCTTCGGCCGGGTCGTCGTAGACGCTCGGATCGTACGGCGATTCGCTGCTGACGTTGAGGACGCCCATGATCCGGGGCGGATGATCGTCGCCGATTTCCAGGCCAGCGGCGTCGACGGTTTGCATGGCTGTCCCCAGGGATGGAACGGTAAAAAGCAGCGGGGAGGCGGCTATCCAGTCGCGTTTACCTGGTCCGTCCAGGCAGGTTCCTCGACCGTTGTCGCGTTCACGTCAGTGACGGTGAACTGGTAGCCGAAAGAGAGATCGGATCCATCTGGCCCCGTCCCGGACGCCTGGACACCCAGGTACGTAACGAGGCCGTCCTCGGTGACAAGGATCGTAGCGTTCAGAGAATCCATCTCGGAGAAGGAACCACTGAGATCCTCGGAGAGGACCGGAAGGCTGGCCTGGCCGTCGGCGGTGTACTCCTCGACGGTCTGGCCCTGATATTCCGTCGTTCCCTGCGATTGGAAAGAGCCGTTCAGGCTCTCATAGATCGAGACCCAGCCCGTGTTTTCGAAGTTGACTGGCGTCGGTGGCGCCGACTCGTTGTATGGTTCCTGGCCGTAGAAGTACTGGGCCTCGGGATACCGGGTACTGTTCACTTTCTGGAAGGTCTCGTTTCCGTTCGTGTACACCTCGGAGCTGCTCCGGAAGGCACCTTGAGCACCCGAATACGTCTCGCTAGCGTTCTCGAATCCAACGCTGTCCTGGAAATTGTAGTACCCGACGTACTCAGTGTACTGCGTGGAGAGGTTCCCGTCAGATACCGACCGGACAGATATCGTCCGTCCAGCGGTCAGGGAGTCGGCGGCTGCAACCTGTGCTGCGTGTTCCGACGCGAGCACGTCCGGGTCGATGTCGCTCTCCGGCGGTTCGGTGGTCGTCGGTTCGGTCGTCTCCGTGTCAGTAGTCAGCGTCTCGTTACCATCGGTCAACGTTTCGTCCGGGCTTGTCGTCGTCGTGTCGCCGCCGGTGTTACAGCCGGCAAGCGCCACGAGAGCGACCGCCAGAACGACGAGCAAGACCTGCTTTGTCTTCGGGGAAACCAGTCGATCCATCGAGTCGGTGTTGTCCGAGGAAGTTCTTAAGTCGTGTCTTCTGCGGTCCGTGCCACGCGGTTTTTATCGACCGATATCTAACCCCTGATATGGGCAAAGTAAGCATCGGATTACGGGGCTGGCGATTCGACGAGGAAGACGTCTTCGACGAGAACGGGGCGATCAAACCGCTTTCGGAGATGCCGCCAGAACCACGCCAGCGGGTGTCTCGTCTCACTGCGATTATCGGTAACGCCTGCGACGCCTGTCAACTCACTCGTGAAGACGAACGGGAATACAACGTTGCCCGATCTGTCTACGGCGAGCCGATGGGTGAGGTGCTGCTCTGTGACGAGCACGAACCGGACTTTCTCTACTGGTTCCGCGAGGAGGGCGGCGACGAGTACGCCGGCGAACTCGCGATGGCCGATCGATTTCACGAGTGGTTCCTCGACGGTGGCCGCGCCCCCGAGGATTACGGCGGTATCGAACACGTCGATGAGGAGCCGGACGCGCTGCCCGGCGCGCCCGTAGCGGGCGAGATCCCGTCTCTGGAAGCGGAACTGGCCGAGATGGAGGACGGGGAGCGCGAAGCACTGGACGTGGACCTGAGCGACCTGGATCTATGATCAGCGTCGCCGTCGTTGACGCCGAGACACCGGGCAACGTCGGGACGATCGCCCGGGCGATGAAGAACTTCGGCGTCGAAGAGCTGCTGCTGGTCGACCCGCCAGAGCTGGATCCCGACGGCGAGGCCTACGGCTTCGCCGGTCAGGCCCGCGAAGACATCCTTCCGAACGCCCGTGAAATCCCCTTCGAGTATCTGGTGGAACACTACCACACCGTCGGGACGACGGCCATCACCAACGAGGACGCACGCAAACATACACGGTATCCGTTTCGGACGCCGCGGGAACTGGCCGACAGTCTCGGCGACGTCGAAACGGACACCTGTCTGGTGTTCGGCCGTGAACGGGTCGGACTAACCAACGAAGAGATCGCTCAACTCGACGAGGTCTGTGCGATCCCGGCTGCCGAGGACTATCCGGTTTTGAACCTCGGACAAGCCGCAACGATCGTCCTCTACGAGATGCGAACGCTGACCCTCGACTCAACCCAACTTCCCGACCCCGAGCACGACCGGGCCAGCGAACGCGAGATCGAGGGGCTACACGACCAGTTCGGGTCGTTCCTGGAAGCTATCGACCATCCTGAAGAGAAGCGCGGCAAGGCGGGCCGGCTGTTCAGACGCCTGGTCGGTCGCGCACATCCGACCGATCGTGAGACCGTCACTCTACGGGGTATATTCCGCCGGGCCGACCGACGCCTCCGACAAACTCACGAATAGATCCTACGGCCCGAGGTATGTCCGCTCGAGGTACGCATCGAGCCGCCGAGCGAGATCCGGTCGGTACGACCAGAAGCCGTCGTACTCGCCGGGTTCACGCTGTTCCGCGAGGAGCACGCCCGTCCGTGCCTCGTCGGGATCGGTAAACCCGACGAACCAGGTGTCCGCCAGTTCCCCGCTCTCGGCAGCGTGGACGGTAAAGCGGTCGTCCGGTATCTCCGTGTCCGGAACGCCGTAGACGTGCACGTCGACGTTAGTGCCAGCGATCCGATCGTATATCCGCTGTGTCCCTTCGTTCTCGTAGAGCCTGGACAGTTCCTGGAACCCGGCATGGAGTCGTCCCTGCCCGGTACGCCAGGCCATTGTCTCGATCGTGTGACTAACTTGCGCCAGTAGATCCGTACTGGCCCCATGGGCACCGAAGACCGTCTGATCGAGATGATCGAACAGAGCAGGCGTCTCGACATCCTCTCGGATCGTCGGGTCGTCACCCTCGGGATCGATCGCCGCCGCGATATCCTGGATCGAGGCCCCGGCCTGGAAGTCCTCACCGCGGTGGAGCAAGGCCACATTTGATGGCGTGTCCCGGTCGATACCGGCGGTTCGAACTGAGACGTTCAGCCGGTCGAAGTACTCGGAGACAGTCGCCAGCGTCTCGGCGGGGCCGTCGAAGTTACAGATCGTCAGCGTCGGCCGGTCGGCCTCGACGGTTGCGAGAAGCGACGTGAGGGATTCGGCGGTCGGCTCGTCGGCCGTTCGATCGACGGACGGTTTCGCGGGCGCTACCGCCGCGGGCGGTTCGAGCGAGGGCATGGCGTACCACTCCGTCGGTTCCCCGGTCAGTCCTTCGACCCGAAGTTCCCGCTCGTTGCCCCGTTCGCGGACACGAATCTCGCCGTCAGCAAGCGATCGAAGTCCTGCCGCCGTCTCCTCTCCGACTGCGTCGTCGTGGAGGACGACGATTGCGAACCCGTCGCGTTCACCGACACCGCGGGTGAGCGTGTGCAGGAACTGCATCAACGCTTCGGGATCCGCATACAGCGCCAGCGTCGATAGCGAGACGACTCCCACGCGAAGCCCGCTGGGCTGTTCGACATCGACGAGCCGCTCGGCCAGCCGGGAGTATCCGTGCCCGATCCCGGTCAGGTCGGTCGGGGAGCCGATACGCTCGACGCGACCGGGGACGTCCTCGGCTCCGGATTCGATCCCCGAGGCGTCAATCACCCCGATCCGGTAGGTGGCGTCCTCGGCCCGAGCGGACTCCTGGAGGGACTCCTGGATCTCGCCAGCGGTCGCGTCCGTCGAGACGGCGATCGCCCCGTCGCCATCATCGAGCCCCTGACCGAGCAACCGTAGGACGAGGTCGCGTTTGCCCGTCATCGGCGGACCGGTGCACAGAAGCGTCGTTCCAGCCGGGACATCTTCGACCGGTAACAGGCCGCGGGTATCGTACATAGGGCAGCATTCACAGGCGACCTTGACAAGTCTACCGGCAGGAGGGCCAGCGTGGGAGCAGCGACTTTCGAACGGAAATGAAAGAGACAAGCCCACAGACGAGAAGGGTCGCGTATGGACTTGCTGACCCGGTTGCTCTATATGCTGGGGCTGCTCGGTGTTGGGGTCGCCGCTCGCGCGCTCGGAGTTCTCGACGATCGGCGGACGAACTGGCTCAACCGGTTCGCCTTCTACGTCGCACTCCCGGCGCTGATCTTCGTCTCGACCTACGCGGAACCGCTGGGCGAGATACTCTCGCCGACGCTCGTCGTCGGGCTGTGGATCGTCGTCCTCGTGACTGCCTCACTCAGCTGGATCGTCCACCGACGCCGACGAACGCCGGCGACCCGCGGCGTCGCAGTCGTCCAGTCGTACC
>JAZKRQ010000075.1:0-12829 GCA_036628575.1 Halapricum sp. | reverse complement strand
TCGGAAGGGGGCTGAGACCAAAGTGGGGTGGGAGTGTTAGTAGCGTCGTCCTGATGCGCCGTTTGAACCGAATAGGCGCAGTCGGTCCAGTAACGACGGACGGCTACACTTTGAGACGGGGCATAACCCCTCCCGGGCTTTCCTCGCGGAAAGCCATTGGTTGTTAAGTCGTTATCCTCTAAAATTCCCGCGTTGGACCTCCAAAGCACTTAGGTTCCGGTAATTCGGGAGTTACTTTCGGGGAGCTCGAGCGGCTCCGAGAGTTCCATCCTGCTCAGTTTCTGCATCCCGCGTCGGATCCTTGCCGAAACCGCCTGGTCCGAGATCCCGAGTTCCTCCGCGAGCTTGACCATCGTCGTCCGTCGCGGCACGTCGAAGTAGCCACGTTTCAACGCGAGTTCGAGAGTCTCTCGCTGTCGCTGGCTGAGCGTCTCTTCGGGACACTGTCCGGCGGAGCCGCTGACGACCCGATTGATCGAAAACGAGACGCCTTGCTCCGAACAGCGCTGCTGGAAACGCCGAACGTCCTCGTGGGTATCGAATCGCAACTCGAAGTCCCACCGATTGGCCGTCCCCCGCGCCCCCAGTACGACGACGCCTGTGTCCTTGAGACAGTCCAGGAACGCGCCGGTATCGGACCTCCATTCGATACGGTAGAGCCTCCTGCCGTCCTCACGCTGTACGAGGCGGACGGCACTGACGACGTCGGCTGTCCGCAACGCGTCCTTGAACGCCGCGTAGTCGTGTGTTCGAACCCAGACGTACGGGAACGTCGTTTCCGCAACCGGGACGATCCGATCGAGAGTTATCGTGACCTCTGGCCCGTCGGACAACACCTTCCCAAACGCGAGTTCCGAGCCCGGGACTGAGAGCTCCGTGACGACACTCATACCTCCCCGCCCTCTTTCTCACAGATCCTCTGGCCGCGATACTTGGCGGTTCTCACCCCCAACTCCTGATTTTTCACACTCTCCCCATCCATGTCTACTTCTAATGATCAGTAAAGTCTATAAATCCTATAGTTCCGGGGATTCTCTCCCGTTTATACCGGCCGGGCGGTGATTCGTTCGCCCGAGTGGGCCGGTCACCGACGACTGATACTGCCGGCTATAACTTTTCGCAAGTATTTCGGCACCCAGGGTGCCGAAAATCTTCACGAACGTATAGCCGGCAGTATGATGAGCCAGACTTTTAGTAGTGCCAAATCGAGTGACGTGGTATGCGGGATGTCCTTGCTGAGTGGCAGCCGGTCATTGACGAGACGATCGCCGAAATACTCCCACGGGCGGTCGACGAACCGTATCTCGCGGACTACTTCGGCGAGTCGTCATACGCGTACGACCCGGGCGCGGTCCAGCGAGCGCTCTCGGACCCGATCTGGGATCTGCTCGATCGGGGCGGAAAGCGATGGCGGGCTGTCGTGGCGGTGATGCTCTTCGAGGGGTTCGGCACGGATCCAGAGGAGTATTTGCAATACGCGGTCATCCCCGAGATCTTGCACAACGGGACGATCATCGTCGACGACGTCGAGGACGGGGCGACGAAACGCCGTGGTGAACCTGCGTTACACCTCGAATACGGAACCGACGTCGCGTTGAACGCGGGCAACGCGATGTACTTCCTCCCGTTGAAGATCATTACTCGCAACTCGGGAGACCTCGATCCGGAGACGCGTCTGGACGTCTACGAGATGTTGATGTACGAACTGAACCGGACACACCTCGGTCAGGGCATGGACATCTGGTGGCACAACGAAAAGCAGATCCGTGCGTCCGAGTCGGAATACTACGAGATGTGCGCGTGCAAGACCGGGTGTATCGGCCGGATCGTCGCGCGACTGCCGGCGATCATCACGGGCCAGTCGGCGGCCACTGAGCGGCAGGTCGCGACCTACGCCGAGCGGATGAGCATCGCATTCCAAATCGGTGACGACATCCTCGACATCGAGCACACGCTCGACCAGGCTGGCGAGTTCGGGAAGGAGTTCGGCAACGACATCCGCGAGGGCAAGAAGACGCTGATGGCAATCCACGCCGCCGAGAACGCTGATCCTTCTGACGTCGCACGACTCGAGGAGATTCTCTGGGCCGACGACAACACCGAGGCCGAGATCATGGAGGCGATCGATATCCTCCAGTCGTCCGGCAGCGTCGAGTACGCGCGCGAACGAGCGGAAGAACTCGCCCGGCAGGCCCGCGAGAGCCTCCCGAGGGACGAACTCGACTCGGAGACGGCGGATAAACTCGCGTCGTTCACTCGGTTCGTCATCGAGCGCGAGCAATAACCTCTGGTACCAACATATTCACTACGGGCCGTCGCGAAGCGGGAGCCATGACTGGATCCACGACTTCCCGCCGGGACTTTCTCAAAGTCGCCTCGGGCGCGGCAGCGGTGACTGCCGCCAGCGGGTCGGCGACGGCACAGGAAGGCGGCGGTGGGAAGCCGGACTACAGCGGGTATCTAAGCGACGCCAACGTGTACGACGGAACGACTGCGGACCTGCGTGGACAGGACGAGGTTGTCATCGACGTAGGTGGCGGCGAGGGATTTGCGTTCGATCCGCCGGCTGTACGGATCGATCCCGGGACGAAGATCATCTGGGAGTGGACCGGGGAGGGCGGCGGGCACAACGTCGTCGGTAACAACGCTGACTTCAGATCCGGCGACCCCATCGATGAGGAAGGCCACACATACGAGCGGACCTTCGAAGAGAGCCAGATCGTCGAGTACTACTGTAAACCACACCGGGACATCGGCATGCTCGGAGCCATCGCCGTCGGTGACGATATCCCGACGATCCAGCCCGATACAGGTGGCGGCGGGCCAGCTCTGCCCGATGACGCGAAGACGCTGGGTATCGCCTCCGGGTTCGCGATGGTCTCGACGCTGGGACTGGCGTACTTCTTCATGAAATACGGCGGGGATTACGACGAGGTGGAGGCCTAGCGGACCTATATCGAGTCCGGTGTCGTGTGAATATCGAGGTCGACAGAACGTGACCGTCCCTCCAGATCAGCGACGAGCCGCCTGACGACGCGTTCGGCCTCGCCCTGAACGAGGGGGATGACTTTTCCCAGAACCCAGCTCATGGAGACGAACCTGGGCAGATCGAGCGCCCCGGACGTCGCGGAGTGGGGATCGAAGTGGACGAGGAGTCGGACTCGCGTGGCCGCGTCCTCGCCTTCGGGCGGCTCTTCTGTTTCGAGAAGCCAGGAACCGTGGGCATCGAGGTCTTTCGTGAGCTTCCAGTCGATACGCTCGGGCGATTTGACGTCAGTCACCGTCGAGTGGGCTGTATAGGAGAGTTTCCACCAGGCGAACTCCAGATAGTAGTTGGTGCCGGGCGACCCGTCCCCGTCCTGACGGACCTCCCGGAGGTGGTCCGAGAGAGTCGCGTACCGCGGAAAGTCGACGAGAAACGCGTACACGTCTTCCTTCGGGCAGAAGACGACCGTACTGACTTCGATCGTGTCCACGCCTCCCGTTGAGGGATCCACGGATAAAGACTCCCGCCCTATCGGCAAGGGCCACAGTTATGGGATACACCCACGTTACTCAAGTCGATGTCCGAGGACACCGGTGATTTCCAGGGATACGGGGGCAGACACGTCCCCGAGATGTTAGAGGAACCGCTCGAACACCTTGCGGACGCGTTCGACGAGATCGTTCCGACCGAGGAGTTTCAAACTGAATTCCGCTATATCCTTCGGGAGTACGCGGGCCGACCCACGCCGCTGTACCACGCTGAGAACCTCTCCGAGCGGTGGGGTGGAGAGATCTATCTCAAGCGTGAGGACCTGCTGCACGGTGGCGCACACAAGATCAACAACACCGTCGGGCAGGCACTGCTCGCGGATAAGGCGGGGAAAGAACGACTGATCGCCGAGACCGGGGCCGGCCAGCACGGCACCGCGACAGCGATGGTCGGTGCCCTGTTCGACATGGACACCGAGATTTTCATGGGCAAGAAAGACATCCAGCGCCAGAAGATGAACGTCTTCCGGATGCGCCTGATGGGCGCGGAGGTGACGGAGGTCACCCGTGGCGGCGAGGGACTGGCAGACGCGGTCGATGCCGCCCTGGAGGATTTCGCGAAGAACATCGAGGACACTCACTACCTCGTCGGAAGCGTCGTCGGACCGGACCCGTTCCCGCGGATGGTCCGGGAGTTCCACTCGGTCATCGGCAAGGAGGCCCGCGAACAGTGTCTTGATCAGATCGGCGAGCTACCGGACGCCGCGGTGGCCTGCGTCGGTGGCGGTTCGAACGCCATCGGCCTGTTCCACGCGTTCCGCGACGACGAAGTGGACTTCTACGGCGGTGAGGGGGGCGGCGAGGGTTCGGATTCGGGTCGCCACGCCGCGCCGCTGGACGAGGGACAGGACGACGTCATCCACGGCATGAAGACGCGCGTAATCGGCGACGACGTCGACGTCCACTCGGTCTCTGCAGGATTGGACTACCCCGGAGTGGGGCCGGAACACGCGATGTTCCGCGAGACCGGGCGCGCGCAGTACCGGGCGATCACCGACGACGAAGCCCTATCAGCATTCAGGGCCCTCAGCGAGGAAGAAGGGATCATTCCGGCTCTGGAGACCAGCCACGGAGTGGCGATGGCCAAACAGGTTCTCGAGGAGACCGACCACGAGACGATCGTCGTGAACCTGAGCGGTCGCGGCGACAAGGACATGGAGACCGCGGCCGAGCAGTTCGATCTGGGCTAGGCTTCCCGTTCGTCGTTCCGTTGGAGTGGTAGTGACGGCCTCCGTTTGGCTCGATAACGTAGCCAGGATGCTTCGATATAGAGTGGACTGTGACCGTCATAGCAAGCCGGAACCGATCGCCACTCTCAAACCCTCACCCGGAGAACTACCGGAAAATGCTTCAGGGAGTAAACGTCGCGCTGGGAGTGACCGGATCGATCGCGGCCGTCCGAACCGTCGAGTTCGTCCACGAACTCAGGCGGATGGGTGCGAACGTTCGGGCGGTAATGTCACCGGAGGCCACCAATATCATCCACCCGTGGTCCGTCGAGTTCGCGACCGAGGCCGAGGTCGTCACCGAGATAACCGGTGCCGTCGAACACGTCGACCTCGGCGGGGAAGACGGCTGGGCTGACGTCTATCTGGTCTCGCCGGCGACGGCTAACACCGTCGGAAAAATGGCCGCAGCCGTCGACGACACGCCGGTGACGACCGTCGCGACGACGGCGCTGGGTTCTGGTCTCCCGGTCGTCGTCGTTCCCGCGATGCACAAACCGATGTATGACCATCCTGGGGTGATAGAAGCCATCGAGACACTGGAGTCGTGGGGCGTTGGGTTTGTCGAGCCTCGCATCGAGGAGGGCAAAGCCAAGATCGCTAGCGACGAGGCCATTGCAGTCGGAGTCGCCCGCGCCGTCGGCGACCGGCCGCTGGCGGGCGAACACGTCGTCGTTACCAGCGGTGCGACGACCGAGTCGATCGACCCGATACGAACGCTGTCGAACCGTTCCTCTGGCGAAACCGGTCGCGCTATCGCTCGCGCGTGTTACGTGCGCGGTGCAGACGTGACGCTCGTCCACGATGGCCCGGCGGTGCCGTATGCCGACGTCGAGCGGGTCGAGAGCGCCGCCGAGATGATCGCAACGGTCGAGGAAGTCGTGGAGGTCGAAGGGGCTGACGCGCTCGTCTCGGCGGCCGCGATCAGCGACTACACTGTCGAGACCGCCGAGGAGAAGATCCGCTCGGGACAGGAGTCGCTAACGTTGGAGCTGGAGCCGACGCCGAAACTGCTAGACACTATTCGTGAGAGACATCCCGACTTGCCGATGGTCGGATTCAAGGCCGAGACCACCGCCGACGACGACGAATTGATCGAACAGGCTCGCCAACTCCGCAACAGGGTGGATCTGGAGTTCGTCGTAGCCAACGACGCCGACGTGATGGGTGAGGATCGGACGCGGGCGCTGCTGGTCGACGACGGCGTCGAGGAGATCAGCGGCGAGAAGTCGACCCTCGGGATCGCAGTGGCTGAGAAGTTGACCTAGTCGTTTTCGACCGCTTCCTCGGGCCAATCGGCGTCGCCGTAGAAGGGGACGCCCATCTTCTGGGCCGCCCGGGAGATGACGTGCGCGCCGGTCGGTGCCGTCAAGAAGAGGAAGACGATGCCGACCAGCGACACGAGACCGGGTCCTTTGGGGCCGAAGTAGACCGCCCCGGCCAGGAACAGCGACGCCGCGCCGAGCGTAGTCGCTTTGCTCGTGGCGTGCATGCGGTTGTAGACATCGGGCAGCCGCAGCAACCCGATGGTCCCGATGAGCAGGAAGAACGATCCGACCACGAGCAGTACGGCGACGATGGCCGCTCTAAGGACGTGCAAAGTCATTCGATGATGTCACCTTCCGTTATGAACCGTGCCGCAGCGATTGTACTGACGAACCCGATGATCGCGAGCACGAGACTGACTGTAACGAACAGGCCCTCTCCGGTCTGAATCGCGTAGAGGACGGCGATAGCGACGACGTTCGTTGCGATCGTATCCAGTGCCACGACGCGATCCGGGACTGTGGGACCGACGATGACCCGATACCCGGCCAACAGAGTGAACGCGCTAGCGAGCACAAGCGCCAGGAAGACGCCCGTCTCGAGGAACGCCGGGAGTTCACTCACCATCGGACTCACCCCCAGAACGGTCCGCGATCCGGTCCGGATCCGGAACCGGGTCCCCGGGCGCGCGTTCTTCGTCGAAGATCCGCAACGCGTAATCCTCCCAGCGTCGGATCGGTTCGAGGATGGCCTGCTTGTTGGCCCCGGTGATGCCGTGGACGTAGAGTGCGTTTCGCTCGTCGTTGTAATCCATCGTAAGAGTGCCCGGCGTGAGTGAGATACTGTTCGCAATGGTCGTAACCGCGAGATCCGACTCGACGCGAAGCGGGACCTCTACGACGTCCGGTTCGATCGGCATCGACGGCGAGAGTACGCGATAAGCGACGTCGATGTTCGCGGTCAGCAGTTCCCAGAAGAACAACAGGACGTATAGTACCGCGAAGGGGACGGCAGCAAGGCTCCCAAGAACGTCGATCTCGGTGTTGTAGAACCGTCGGAAGACGTACGCGACCGGCATGCCGACCAGTAGGCCGATCATAAGGGTCGTCACGATGTCAGCCGGAGCGGTCGTCACCCCGTTAATGAACAACCACAGGACTGCGAGCGTCAATCCGATAACGGGCCAGCGTTTCATGCTTTCACCTCCGTATAACTCGGCTGCACAGCATCGACGTATGCTCCGCGATCCAGCGCCGCCTCTGCCGCGCTATGGGCCGCCTCGTAGACCGGATCCAGTCCGATCCCGAGGACGACGACGGCCAGCGACAGCACGACGACGATCGACAGGAGCGCAACCGGCTGTGTCGCCCGCTCGACGGGACCACTCGGGACCCCCCAGAATGCATCGTTCCAGGCCTTCGAGATGTACGCGATGGTGAGGATAGCACCACCGAGCGCAGCGGCCGCCGCGACCGTCCCGACGCTATATCCCACAGCCATTCCCGAGACGGCCGTATCGAACACCAGCAGTTTACCGAAAAAGCCCATCAGTGGCGGGATTCCGACGAGACTCAGCCCGCCGAGGAGGAACGTCCCCGAGAGGAACGGGCGACTCCGAGTGAGGCCGCCGAGTTTGCCGATGTCGATGGTCCCGACGGACTCGGAGACAGTGCCACTGACCAGAAACAGCAACGACTTCGCGACGGCGTGGTTGAGCGCGTACAGCAGCGCTGCGATGATACCCAGTACGCGGAGGTCAGAGATCGCATTCGAGACGATTAACTCACCACCGAGAACCGTGGTCGTGCCGGCTCCCGCAAGCGGGATCGTCGCGACGACCGCGAGCGGCAGGATGATGAATCCGACCTGTCCGATAGAGGAGTAAGCGAACAGTCGGTCAAGGTTGGACTGCCCCACGGCGGCCCATCCGCCGAGGAACATGCTCGCGACCGCCATCGCGAACAGTACCGGTCCGAAGAACAGCAGCATCGAACCCTCGCCGAACGGACCCATATCGAGCTGTGCGGCACCGAAGACGGTGAAGAGCAGCCGAATAATGGCGTAGATCCCGACTTTCTTGGTAACGCCGGCCAGCATCGCCGAGATCGGGGCAGGAGCGGCCTCATAGGCGTCTGGGACCCAGAAGTGGAACGGGACGATTCCGGCCTTGAGAGCGAACACCGCAAACAACAGCGCTGCGAGGCCGACCACCGGCTCGACAGCGATCCCGAACGCCTCGGGGTTGGAGAGCCTGACGGCCAGATCGGCCATATTGAGCGTCCCTGTCGTCGCGTAGATTCCACCGATCGCCAGGAGCATCACCGCACTGCCGATCAGGTTCAGAACCGTGTACTGGAACGCGGCTCTCGTGTGCTCTGGGCCGCTATAGAAGACCACCAGTACGTAACTCGGCATGAGCATCACCTCGAACCAGACGAAGAGGTTGAAGATGTCGCCCGTGAGGAACGCGCCAGTCACGCCAACCATCATGAAGTGGAAGAGGGGATGGTAAGATACCTGCTGGCCGAACGCTCCGATGGAGACGAGCGAGAACGCGAGTGCCGCCACCATTACGACTGCGCTCATCGCGAGCATGAACGCCGCGAGTTCGTCGGCGACGAGGCTGATCCCGTACGGAGCTCCCCATCCCGAGAGCTGGTATGTCAGGATCGACCCGTCGAAGACGAGCCAGACCAGGTAACCGACCGCGGCGACGTAGCCCAGACCGCCGACGAGACTCACCCCACGTTGGAGGCGAGGACGCGATCGAACGATCAGCGAAAGGACGGCCGTGACCAGTGCGACGAGCATCGGCGCGACGACGTAGCTACTCATGCGTATCACCCAGTTCAGTGAGATCGATCGTTCCGTGTTCCTCGTAAACTCTGTACGTGAGCACCAGCGCGAACGCGGTGGTCCCGAACCCGATGACGATAGCCGTGAGGACCAGCGCTTGAACGAGCGGGTCAGTGGTCGCTGTCGCGCCGTGGGAGCCGTGGCCCACGAACGGTACCGAACCGTTCAGCCCGCCCATCGTCACGAGATAGACGTTCGCCGCCTGACTGAGGATCGTGACGCCCCAGACGACCCGGACAAGGTCACGGCGGAGCACCAGGAACGTGCCGACGGCAAACAACAACCCCAGCGCGATCGCCAGTACGAACTGGGGGTCCCGGGCCGGAATCGAAGCTCCGGCTTCGCCGCTGGCGGCAAGGACGGCGTCGATCATTCGGCACCCACCACCGCTAATATCGTCAGCAGTCCACCGACGACCACAAAGTACACGCCGAGATCGAACACTAACGCCGAGGCGAACTCCAGTTCGTGAAACAGCGGGACGTGCTCGACGAAGAGAACGGCCTGCGTGAGGAACGAATAACCAAGCGCCATCGCGACGAGACCGCTCCCCGCTGCGAGGGCTAGACCGATCGCTATTAGCTCACCGAACTCCTTCGTGATCATCGGCCGCTGCTGTTCGCTCGCGTCGGCCGGCGCTCCGGGCAGGGCCCTGGGGATGACGGTTCGGTCGAGCAGCTCCCGTTCGACGTAGTCGAGACCGTAGATCACGTACACGAGCGCGAACGCGACGACGGTCAACACGCCGCCGATAAATCCGCCACCGGGGGCGTTATGGCCCTGTAACAGCAGCGATACGGCTGTCAGCAGGATGATCGGCACGACGATGCGGACGACTGTCCGTGCGATAACCGTGGGTTTGTTCTCTCTCATTGGGTCTCACCCCGTTCGCGCATCGCGATCAATGTGATGACCGACAGCGCGGCCATCGCGACCACCGAGATCTCGCCCAGGGTATCGAACGCCCGGAAGTCGACGAGGATCACGTTCACGATGTTGGCCCCGCCGCCGTAATCGACGATCCACGCGCCGTGTTCGGCCGGGACGCCGCCGTTGTCGAGGAAGTACTCCGCGATCCTGCCGTCGGGATTCGCTCCTGAGGACACCAGTACCGTCAGGAACACAGTGACCCCGACGATACCAGAGACGACAGCGTCCCGGGCGACGAGTGCCCGGCGCGCCTCACCGTAGAACGCCGGAAGTTTGTCCAACACCAGCAGGAACAGCACCAGCACCAGCGTCTCGATGAGCAATTGGGTCAGCGCCAGATCCGGCGCGTCCCCGAGGATGTAGAAGATCGCGACCATGAACCCGAGGATCGATAGCATGAGCACGCCGGAGATATGCGAGGACGCCCGGGTGACGGCGACCGCGGCGACGATCGCCACGCCGAGGACGACGACGATCGGAATCGTCGTCGCGAGCCCGAGGAATTCCGGGATCGATATCGCCGTTACCCCGTAGGCTAGCAACGTCGTCGAACTGACCGCGAGCACCAGCATCAGCGCATACGTCCGCAGCAGTCCGGTCTGGATCTTCGTGTCGACGAACCGGGATCGGTCCACGCCGTCGACGGCCGAGTCGTAATACCAGTTCGCGCTGAGCACTGGCACCGAACGCAGACGCCGGACCACATCACGAAGTTGCCCGTAGAACGGATAGGCGATCACCCCGAGGCCGATCGTGGCCGCGCTCATCAGCACCGGTGGCGTGATGTCGGTCGGAAGGTAATACGAGAAGTGCGCACCGTGACTGTCGCCGCTGTGAACCGCCGTCGCCTCGACGACGCGAGCGACGAAATCCTCGACCGGCACGAGATGCACCCCGAACGCCGCGGTGATCCCGCCGATACTGATGATCCCGGCGACGACTGCCAGCACGACAGCAGGGAGTCGCATCGACCACGGCGGCGCGTGGACGTGACCTAGCGCGTCCGGTTTCTCGCCGAAGAACAGCATGAGAAACCGGATTGAATACAGGAATGTGAAGACGCTCCCGAAGACGGCGACGACGGGTAACGCCCACCAGAGCCCGCCGGAGGCGTGGGCGAGTTCGTACGTCGCTTCGAAGAGGAGCTCCTTGGAATAGAAACCGTTGAACGGCGGCACGCCGGCCATCCCGAGCGCGGCGACGACGGTAACGCCGGCGGCGATCGGAAGATCACGCCACAGGCCTCCGAGATCACCGATCATCCGGGTGCCAGCCTCGTGAGCGACGATGCCAGCGACGAGGAACAGCGCGGCCTTGAAGGCAGCGTGGTTCAGGATGTGGAACGCGCCGGTCTCGGCACCGTACGCCCCGATCTCGGTACCGTGTGTCCCAGCACCGATGCCGACGATGCCGAACCCGGCGATGATCAACCCGAGGTGTGAGGCCGTCGAGTACGCCAACAGTTCCTTAATGTCGCTTGCCCCCACCGCCAGTATCGCGGCGACAGTCATCGTCACCAGCCCCATTGCGACGAACAGCAGTTGCCACTCTTCGGTGGCCATGAGCGGTCGGAACCGGCCGACGAGATAGACGCCAGCTTTGACCATCGTCGCCGAATGGAGAAACGCTGAAACGGGCGTCGGTGCTTCCATCGCGTTGGGAAGCCAGATGTGGAGCGGGACCTGTGCGGACTTGGCAGCCGCACCGATCCCGATCAGTACGAGCGCCGGAACGAACAGCCCCGCATCGCCAAGCCCCTCACGAACCGACTCGGCGTTGTCTATGAGCGCAGCGTCGGTACCGAGTAGCTGAAAGGTTCCGGCTTCACCGGCCAAGAGAAGAAAGCCGAGTAACATGAATAGCCCCCCAGCGACGGTGATTAGCATCGACTTGCGGGCGGCGTACTGCGAGGATGTCTCGTCGGTGTAATGGCCGATCAGGATGAACGAGGATATCGAGGTCAGCTCCCAGAAGACGAACAGGACGATCAGATCGGCGGCGAAGGCAACCCCGAGCATCGATCCCATGAACGCCAGCAGCGTGGCGTAGAACTTCATCTTCCCCGGCTCGTCGTGCATGTAGCCGCCGGAGTACGTGAGTATCAACACCCCGATGCCGGAAGCGAGAAAGCCGATCAACAACGAGAGCCCGTCGACATAAAACGACAGGCTGACCTCGAATCCGGGGGCGTCGATCCACGTCCAGGCGACGAGACCGTGCGCCCCGGAGACGGTCAGCCAGGTGACGAGACTCAGCGTAATTCCTGCCACCGCAGCGGCAGCGTAGGCCGTTCGTTCACCCAGTAGTCGGTAGACCACAGGGGTGGCCGCCGCGGCAGCGAACGGCCCGAAGATAACGGCTGCCATGACCCACTGGTTCGGTTGCACGTCATGACGGTCCGAGCAGGCCGGACTTAATCCTTCTCAAATACGGTGTCTGGACCGGTATCAAGGATGATTTGCTGTGATAGTGACTGCTGTCCGTCTGTTCCGGCGACCGCACGACAGCGTCCTGACGAGTGACGCGAGCCAGAGCTCGGGCGATGGGCCTCTCCCGGCGTGCGCTCGTACCGGGAAATCGGTACAGTAGTCACTATGTGGAACTGTCTGGAGACCTGCTATAGATCCAGCACGGCTGGCAACACAACTCATGATCATCGGGCGTTTTCAAATCTGCTAATCGGGTACCAGTGTTTATATACGCAGATGCTAATCATTCGGACGAGCACGCGTTCGGTAACGAGTGTCGGCACAGGGCTGAACACGGTCCAATGACGGACTCGTTGGGCGGCACGGGCACGGATTCGGTCGTCTCAACGGCGCGTGAAAAACATACCCACAAACCATGCAAATACGAGAACTCTTCACAGACGATGATGCAGTGAGTCCGGTGATCGGCGTGATCCTGATGGTCGCGATCACGGTCATCCTCGCGGCCGTCATCGCCACGTTCGTCCTCGGACTCGGCGAATCGGTCAGCAACACGGCACCACAGGCGAACTTCCAGACGGATTACGA
>JAZKRQ010000074.1:0-13011 GCA_036628575.1 Halapricum sp. | reverse complement strand
CCTCCTGGCTGCGGTCGTACAGCGTCGCCGCCGGGTGGACCGACACCAGTACCCGGCGAGGCTGTCCGGCAATCGTCGCGTCGAACAGCTCCCCGGCCTCGCTCGTGACAGCCACGTCGCGCTCCAGCAGATGCTGACTCGGCACCTTCCCGAGAGTGACGATCACGTCAGGATCGACGCGATCGATCTCCTCTTCGAGGTACCCGCGGCAGTTGTCCAGTTCCTCGCTCGTGGGGTCGCGGTTGTCGGGCGGCCGACACCGTACGCAGTTGGTGATACGAACGTCTGCCCGGGAGAGGCCAGCGTCCCGCAGGGCGTCGTCGAGGACGTCGCCGCTGCGGCCAACGAACGGTTCACCCTCCTGGTCCTCCTGTGCGCCCGGAGCCTCGCCGACGAACAGCAGATCGGTGTCAGTCGGGCCGACGCCATTGACGATCTGACTCCGGGAGTCGACGAGTTCGGGGCAGCGCTGGCAGTCTGTGACGCACAACTGCTCGTCCATACCGTCGTCTGGGACGTCCGTCGGTATGAACCCTCAGTATTCCCGCCGGAACGAATCGGCTGCCCGGGCGGCCTGCCGGGCGATCCGTAGCGGTTCGGGACGACCCCCCTCAGGCGTGAATGCCCGGATGACCTGCTCGGCTTCTTCGACCGGACAGCCGACAGCTCGAAGGTAAACGGTCTCGTCACCGAGATTGAGTTCGTGACGATCGGGCTGAGAACGGTAGGTCGCCAGCCGGTCGTCGAGCGCGTCGCCGTCGAAGGCTTCCCGTAGTGCAGATTCCAGACCCTCGCTGTCCTCGAAGGTGACCGATAGGGTCGGCCGGTCGGCAGCCTCGGCGATAGCGTGCAAGTCGAGGACGTTGAACCAGGCGGGTGCGATCCCGGCGATCAGGACATAGCTGACATCCGGGCGGTCCAGCCGCTCGATCATCTCGGCGATCGTATCGGTCGCGTCGCTGCCACCCACGGTACATCCCCCGAACACGAAACCGTCCACGACGCGGTTCGCCCGCACGACGACGCCAGCCAGCGTGCTTCGGCCCTCGCGGAAAGACTCGGCCACGCCGAGGGCGCGTACCCCTGATTTCATAACAACAGTTGGGCGTGCGTTCGACATCGACCGCACGCTGTAGTACAGTCGTGTGTGTGGATCGATACGACCGCCACTATCGGGTCACGTATTCTCCTTGATATCCGAGAGTTGGTCGATCAGTTCGTCGTTCGAGGCAGTGAACTCGAATTCGACGTCACCGTCGTGGGCGTTCTCCTCGGCGGAGATGCCCTCCTCGTCGTCGAGGTCTGTGTCGTACTCCTGGTTCTCTTGTTCGGATTCGTCGTAGCTCCCAAACCCCATGTTCATCTAGACCATGAGGATTCGTGTACAAAAAGCCCGTCGAAAATTTCCGATCTCCACCGGGTTGAATCACGTGTTCTGTCGGAAAACCCGGTGACTACAGGGCGGGAGCGTGTCGAACGCCTCGTCACTAGAGGGACCCGGTAGTCTGAAGCGCATCGCGATCTATCCGTCGCGTATGGACGTGCACAACGTGACGGCTGATGCGGAGACGTTCACCTGCAACGCCTATCTCGCGGTCGGCGAGCAGACGACGCTAGTCGATGCCGGTGCGATGGACGGGGTCGTCGAGGTGATTCAGGAACGTGCTGAGGACCTCGACGCCGTCGTGTTGACCCACCAGCACGGCGACCACGTCGCGCAGCTAGATGCTGTACTCGACGCCTTCGACGCCGAATTGTACGCCTACGGCGATCATCCGCGCCGGACAGGGGTCATCGACGATGGGGACGTCCTGACCGTCGGCGACGAGACCTGCGAGGTCGTCTACACCCCGGGCCATGCCGACGATCACGTCTCGCTGGTCGGCGAGTCCTCGCTCTTTAGCGGGGACGTGGTCGTCCACGACGACGGGGCCTTCGACTACGGGAGCTTCGGCCGCACGGATCGGCCGGGACAGTCCCGCGAACGACTCATCGAGAGCATCGAGCACCTGCTGGATCGGCTCTCCGACGGCGTCGAGCACATGTACGCCGGCCACGGAAGCGTCTTCCACGGTGACGTCCGGGACGTCGTCGAAACCGCGCTCGACCGGGCTGAGAAGCGTGATCCGAAGTACCCCAAGTGATTGACGCGGGCGTGTCACAAGGTTCAATAGGACGCTCTTCAACCCTTTCACCCACCGTCATCGAAATGTCATCCGTCCTCGCGGACTTCACGGGTTGGTTCGATACCGCGACCGACGAGTTCGACGAACCGGTCGAGGGGCGTATTCTCCTGGGTGAGGACCGATTGATCCTCGCCGCGAGCGAGGACAATCGGGTGGCAATCTCACTATCGTCGGTGTTCGACGTCGCCGTCGGGAACGACGCAGCGGCCGGGCGACTCCCCGGGATGTCCGTGACGGTCGCCTACGAGAACGGGACGGATCGGACCACCGCCGCGGTCGCCGCCGACGAAAGCACGGCCGAGAAGTTCAGAACGGTCCTGTTCAAGGCACTTCTCAACGGCACGTCGGTGACAATCAAACATCCGGCGAAGGTCGGCGGGCGCGTCGTAGATGGGTTCTTCAAGGGAGGATTGCTGACGCTGCAGTCAGGTGGCGTAGTTTTCGACACCGACGAAGGGCCGATCACGATCCCGCTATCGTCTATCGTCGACTTCGACCGGGAGACCCGCTCTGTCGACGACCGGGAACGATCGGTACTGGTCGTCAGCCATATGGACAACGGGGAAGCGCTGACGACGCTGGCAGCGACCGAGTCAGCCCGGAAGCTGTCGATTCTCGGCCGATATCTGCGACGGACCTACGACGAAGTGCTCCGGTCGCTGCAGGAGATCACGCTCTCGGAGGCTGAAACTGAGACGCTGGCGACGCTGTACTCGACCGGCGATATGGACGTCTCGCTGACAAGTGTGCTTGAACGCGACCCCAGGGGAATAAAACGGTTGCTCCACACGCTCCACCACAAGGGACTGATAGAGTCCGGCGAGCACAACCCTGTGCTCACCGCGAAAGGGCAGATCGTCGTCAACCAGTACCTCGAACGAGTCAACAGTTAAGCAGCGGCGATCGACCTGGCCGCTATGCAGTCCGTGGCTCTTTGGCCTTCGGCCGGAGGTTCTTGTAACCACACTTACGACAGCTGTCGGCGCGCTCGGGGTTGCGGGCGTTACAGCGCATGCAAATCTTCTTGTCGAGGATTCGACCCTCAGCTTTATCGAAACTGGCCATAGTACACCGACCTTCTGGATGCGTGCGTTTAAGATTTCCGAGTGCGGTCAGGCCGGTACAGAGAAACATTCACTTGGGGGCTAGACGTATGTAGAATCGTGTCCTCTCCCGCGACCGATATAGAGGCAGTACTCAAGGAGTCCGGGCCGGACTACGAAGATTTCTCCTACGAACAACCGGCCGGCGGGAGTCAGACGGACGTCTACATGGTGACCCTGAACTACCAGGGGGAATCCTACGAGGTCGTCGTCAAGTTCCAGCCCGGCAACGGCGACGCCTTCGCGCTGGAGCCGTACCTTCACGAGTACGTCGCGGATCGAACCGATCTTCCGGTACCGCGGATCCTCGTGTTCAAAGAGAACCCGGAACAGAACGTGCCGCCGTACTTCGTCACCGAGCGCATGGAGGGGCATAGCCTCTCCGACCAGTTCGACAGCCTCGATCGCGGCCTTCAGGCGACAATTATGACCCATGTCGGTGAGATCCTGGGCGAGTTGCACTCGACGATCGCCTTCGAGGGGTTCGGCTACTTCGGGCTCGAGGATGGGCGACTCGTCGTCGAGAGCCTTACCTGGGACTGGCGGGAGTTCTTCGAGGAACTGACGCGGGATCACCTCCAGCGGCTCGAGACGACTCCCTTCGATGATCTCACGAAACCCGCTCAGCGCGGGATAGATCAGTCGATCGATGCGATCCCGACGACTGCAACGCCACGGCTCGTCCACGACGACTTCCGTCCGGCGAACCTGATGTTCGATCCGGACGCTGAAGAGCCGATCCGGGCCGTACTGGACTGGCAGAACGTGCTCGCGGGCCATCCTGAGTACAACGTCGCACAGACGGAGTTCCTGTTCATCGACTCCGTGATCCGCGATTCCGAGGCCAAGGCAACGCTTCGTGAACGGCTCCACGAGGGATACCGTAAGTACCACGAGTTCCCGATAGAGGACGGCTACGAACGCCGCCGACCGCTGTACCAGCTCTCGACGCTGCTGTGGCGGATGGCCGGCTTCGAGGCGGCATTCTCCGACGCCGGTAGCCTCGCAGAGGCACGGGCGAAGGCCTACTACCGCGAGCAGTTCGAGCGTCTCGTCGACGCACTCCCGGAGTGATGTCGACACGCTTTCGACGCTCGACCGTCCGGTCACACGTATGGGCGACATCGAGGAGGACCGGATCTATGCCGACACGCTCGGGAAGACCGACGTCTACGTCGCGGCGGATCTGGGCGTAGCGGAGGTCTCAGTATCGAACGACCGCATCGGTCATTTCAGTCTCGCACACCGCTGTTCGGCTCGGGATATCGCCGCCGACGGAACGGGCCTGCTGGTCGCCACCGACGAGGACGTCCTGGCGATCGAGCCAGGTGACGAACCGACCGTCGAGTCGCTAGGGTTCGGCCCCGCAGTCGCGGTCGGGGTCGCGGACGCACCGCTCGCCGCCGGGCCGGACGGGACCGTCGCCCGTTCCGACGACGACGGCTGGACCGAACTCGGAACCGTCGCGGACCCGCGATCGATCGACGGACCGCTGATCGCCACCAGGGAAGGAGTCTTTCGTGTCACCGACGGGCTGGAACACGTCGGACTGGACGACGCCTACGATGTCGTCGGCGGGTCGACGCCCTACGCGGCGACAGGCAATGGACTCTATCGGCTCGGACCGGGCTGGACACGCGAACTCGACGGGTCCTTCCGGGTCGTGACTGCCGAGGGATCGCGAGCCCACGCCGCGACGGGAAGTGAGCTGTACGTCCAGAGTGACGGAGAGTGGCACGAGCGGGCGCTCCCGACCGACGAGGCGATAGTCGATATCGGCTACGTCGCGGAGGAGAAGACAGATGGTGAGAGCGAAGTCTCGTTGGACCCCCAGTCCGACGGCGGTACCGTCGCTGTCACTGGGTCCGGGACAGTGCTGGTCGATCCGGCCGCGGCCAAAGACGGCGTGAGCGGGTGGCGCTCCCGATCGCTCGGGCTGACCGAGACGACAGCGATGGCAGTCCCCGATCAATAGAGGAGACCGAAAACGGGTTTATCCCTCGACGCTTCCGACCCGATATGATCGTCAGCGGCTCCGAATCACAGATTCTGGCGGCCAGACTCGCCGACGTCACCGGCGGGCGGCTGGCCCGCGTCGAGTTTAAACGCTTCCCCGACGGCGAACTGAAAGTGCGTGTTCCCGATCCGTCGGCCGATCGGGGGGTCATCGTGGCCTCGACGCCTTCTTGCGACGCTCACATCGAACTGCTGCAGCTACAGGACGCCCTCCGGGCGGCCGGCGTCCAGGAGATCGTGACCGTCATGCCGTTCATGGGATACGCCCGCCAGAGTAAGGTCTTCGAGACGGGCGATCCGATCTCGGCGCGGGCGATGGCGGGGGCCGTCTCAACGGGCACTGATCGCGTGCTGACCGTCGAACCCCACAAAACGGACGTGGTCGATCTCTTCGACGTGCCCGCGAGTACTGTCAAGGCTGGCGATCTACTGGCGGAGCCGCTGCCCGGAGACCTGACGGAGCCGATGTTCGTCTCCCCGGACGAAGAGTCGACATATCTCGCTGAGGCGGCCCGGAACGCCTATGGCCGGGGTGAAAGCAACCACTTCGAGAAGACCCGGCACACCAGTACCGACGTCGAGATCGAGCCGCGGGACGTGGACGTCACCGGTCGGGACGTCGTGTTGACCGACGACATCATCGCTACCGGATCGACGATGTCAGAGGCCGTCGACGTCCTCCAGGCGAAAGACGCCGCCCGCGTGTTCGTCACCTGTGTCCATCCGATACTGATGAGCAACGCCGTCCTCAAGCTCTCCGATGCCGGCGTCGACGCGATCTACGGGACCGACACGCTCGAACGCACCGTCAGCGAGGTCAGCGTCGCACCCGCGATCGCCGACGCACTCTAGCCGTCCATCCGCTGTCGGTAAGACGCTTGGACAAACCCCCTATATCAGGGCAGCGTTCCTACCGATGCGAAACCAGTAGAAACAGGTATGGACGTCGACTCGAGCCACCGACGCAAGGTCGTACTCCTGGCGGTGCTCGCAATGGTTGTCCTCGGAGGGATGCCGACGACGATCACCCCCGAAGCGGATGAATGGCCGTCGAAGGATCTCCGAACGATCGACGTCTGTGAGGAGTGTGGCCCGCCGACACATCTGGGCGAGATGCCGAGAGGCGATAACACGACGACTGTCGAGAACGCGACGACCACCGAGCATCGGAACGGAAGTCACTCGACTGATAGTGACCGCTGTAAGTCTGTTCCGGGTCGACCGCACGGCAGCGTGCGGGCGCACCGGTAAATCGTTACAGCGGTCACTATGACGGACATCGAATGGTTTCGCCCGACATGATCGCGTCGAAGATCAGTTCGATTGCGGGTCGGTCGCCGATGGCGTACTCGTCGCCGACGAACACGGTCGGGACTAGTCCCCGATCTGATTCCGGGACGTCGTAGTCTTCGAGGTGCCGATTAAAAAGGGCAGGCTCCTCTCTAGCGGAGTATTTCTGCACAGTGAGGTTGACGTCGTCGGGGACTGAGTCGAGGAACTCCTCGACGTTCGCACAGTGAGGGCACCCCGCGGAATAGAAGAAGACGATACAGACACTGGAGTCGGGCGCGGTCGATAACTTCGAGACGTTCACGTCCTGTGTCGCGTCCTCGTCCGCCGTCGGGTTCTGGACGAAGACGTACGCTCCGGCTGTGATACCCCCGATGATCCCGAGTACGACCGCCAACCGAACGGCCTCTGACCGCTCCATATGGGCAAATATTGCCGAGGATTGCAATAATCTACCGATTCCGGTCATACTGCCGGCTATAACTTTTCGCAAGTATTTCCGCACCCCGGGGTGCCGAAAATCTTCACGAACTTATAGCCGGCAGTATCACACGATCCCGGCGACGAGCGCGACCCCGAGGGTGAACAGGATCACGCCGGCGACGAGGTGGAGCCGTTCGATGTTCTCCTCGCGCCAGTCGCTGATCTGTTCGACGGTGGCGAACCCAGTGTAGACGACGAGCGTGATGACGATCATCGGCAGGACAAACACGAAGTTATACAACCCTAACAGCGGGAGCCACGTCGACCAGTGATAGGGAGCGAGCAGCCCGCCAGCGACGAGGTACGGGCCGGCCGTACACGGCAACAGGAACAGCGTGACGATCATACCGGCGAGAAACGAGCCGAGGACGACCGAACGGAACCGCCAGAGCGGGTCGGTCAGATAGCGTTGCATCGACGGTCGCCACGAGCGAGGGACCTCGAGAACGAACCCGCCCGCGCCGTGGCTGATCCAGTCTTTGAAGTTCAACAGCCCCATGACGATCGCGAACGCCCCGAACAGTTGTCGCAACCCTTCGAACTGGAGCGAACTGACGGCGTCGGTCGTCGACTTGAGCCCGAATATCAACAACGAACCCAGCGCGGCGTAGCTGACGAACACCGCCGCGACGAACGCGAGCCCCGCCCAGAGCGCTCGGTCCCGTCGCTCCGGGTATCGGGTGAGGATCGTCGTCAACAACACGAGCAGGACCGCGAGCGCACAGGGGTTGACCGCGTCTCCGAGCGCAAGCCCGACGAGATAGCCGAGCGTCAGGTCGCCCGTACCCGACTCCGCCGCGGTAGAGAGTAGCACCGCCTCGATGCCACTTGCCGACGCCCCGACCAAAGCGGGCACTCCGCCGAGGACGGCCAGGAGACCGAGCGTGGCCACGAACGAACGCGAACGCATATCTAGTTTGTTCCCGAATAGCGACGAAGAAACTACCGATATACAGTTTACGACACAACGAATTGTCGATTACTTGGCCGCTATCGGTCACTCGACCGGCTGTGCGAAGGCGTATCGCGGCTTCACGTCGTCAATCCGGACCTCGACCGCCTCTCCTTCCTCGACCCCGGAGACGAATATCGTGTATCCGTCGATCTTGGCGATTCCGTCGCCGTCTCGGCCGATATCGACGATCTCGACCTCTCGAACGTCACCCTCCCGAACCGGCGCGGTCAGCCGGCCCTTGGCGACGAGATAGACCTCCGAGGACTCGTCGCGGGTCGCGTCCGGGCGGATCCGGCGGACGTACTCGAACTCCTCCTCCACGTCGGCCTCGAAGTCGTCCAGATCGCGGCCGTCGAAGACCTTCGCGACGAAGTCCCCACCCGAATCCAGCAGGTCTAGCGCGACCTCGAAGGCCTGGCGGGCCAGGTGGACCGACCGGGCGTGATCGAGTTCGTACTCACCAGTGACGTTCGGAGCCATGTCCGACACGACGAGGTCCGCCGGGCCACCAGTGTCGCTACCGGTACCGACGATATCGCGAATCTCGGCTTTGGTGTCGTCTTCAGTCATGTCCCCACGGACGTACTCGACGGTCGCCTCGGGCTCTTCGAGGTCGTCGATCCGCTGGCGGTCGACGCCCACGACTGTGCCCTCGGGGCCGACGCGCTCGGCAGCGACCTGCAGCCACCCGCCGGGAGCCGCGCCGAGGTCGATCACGGTGTTGCCCTCGCCGAACAATCCGGCAGTCTCGTCGATCTGGATGAGTTTGTATGCTGACCGGGCGCGATAGCCCTCCTGTTTGGCCCTGTTGTAGTATTCGTCTTTCCCTGACATGGTTACGGTCGCCTCCACGGAGTTCGGACGCTGGGAACGCGTGAAATATCGGTCATACACGTATCGAGGCGGTCAACCCGGAAAGGCACATCGGATACGATATCGGGGAAGAGCGCCGCCGGTCGGCGGGATTCAGACTCCGACCGGACGAGCGGATCGAAATTCCCAGGTGAAACCGAGGGGTTTCTACGCCGAACCCGATCGATGCGTTTCGGCCGATCACTCCGGCGTGATCCGCGAGAGCCGCATCGCGTTGCCGGTGACGCCGAGGCTCATCCCCATGTCGCCGACGACGACCGCGACCGCCACGCTTACCAGCCCCAGCGGCACGCCGAGCGCGAGCAGGGCCTTCACGCCGAGGCTGGCCCAAATGTTCTCCCGGATGACGCCGTTGGCGGTGTGCGACAGCGAGTACAGATAGGGGAGTTTCCCGACGTCGTCACCCATCAGTGCGATGTCGGCGGTTTCGAGGGCCGTATCGGTACCGGCCGCACCCATCGCGATCCCGACCTCGGCGGTCGCCAGCGCCGGCGCGTCGTTGATACCGTCGCCGACCATCGCCACGTCACCGTAGGCTTCCTGCAGGTCCTCGACTGCTCCGACCTTCTCGTCGGGGAGAAGCTCGGCGCGGTAGTCGTCGACGCCGACCTGCTCGGCGATTGCCCGCGCAGTCCCCTCGTTGTCGCCGGTCAGCATCACCACGTTCTCGACGCCGAGTTCGTGGAGTCGGTCAACGGCCCGCCTGGCGGTCGGTCGCACCTCATCGGCGATCGCGATCGCTCCCAGCAGTTCCGTCTCCGTGCCAACCAGCACGACCGTCTTACCCTCCCGCTCGAGGGCAGCGAGGGCCTCCCCGTCGAACGTCTCGGTGGTGGCCTCACCTGGAGACTCAGAGACGGCTCCCCCATCGGTAACGCCACGGCTGTCAGAGAGGTCCAGGCCGAAACCCTCGAACAGTGCGGGTTTACCCGCGTAGTAGGTCTCGCCGTCGACCTCGGCTCGGACGCCTCTCCCGGTCAGACTCTCGAATCCAGAGAGTTCGGGAAGATCCGTCACTCCGTACTCCTCGGCACGGGCGAGAATTGCCGTCGAGATCGGGTGCTCGCTGCGCCCCTCCAGCGTCGCGGCGTACCGAAGCAGGGTCGACTCGTCGGTGTCGCCGAGCGGGAGGACGTCGGTGACGGCCAGTTCTCCCTTCGTGAGCGTGCCGGTCTTGTCCAGTGCGACGGCGTCGACCTCGCCCATCGCTTCGAGGTGATTGCCGCCCTTGATCAGGACGCCGTTCTTCGCGGCGCTGGTGATCCCCGAGACGACCGAGACGGGCGTCGAGATGACGAACGCGCAGGGGCAGGCGATCACCAGCAGGGTGAGTCCGCGGACGAACCACGTCCCCCAGTCGCCGGTAAAGGTGAACGCGTACCCGGCCACACCGACCGAGAACGGATGGGTGATCAACAGCGGCGGGAGGGCAGCGGTCAGAATCGCCAGCACGACCACGACCGGTGTGTAGTAGCCCGCAAAGCGGTCGACGAACTGCTCCTTTTCGGTCTGTTTCTGTTGAGCGCCCTGGACCATCTCGATGATACGGGAGAGCGTGGAGTCGCCCGCGAGCGAGGTGACCTCTACTTCGAGATACCCCTCCGCGTTGATCGAACCTGCGTACACCTCGTCGCTGGCGGTCTTGTCGACAGGCACGCTCTCGCCGGTGATCGGCGACTCGTCGACGGCGCTCTCACCCTCTATCACCGTGCCGTCGAGGGGTATCTTCTCGCCTGGGCGAACGATCACGGTCTCGCCGACCGCCACGTCATCGGCGGGCACCGTCACTTCGTCATCCTCGACGGCTTCGCCGTCTGCTCGGGGCGTCTCCGACGACCCGGTGTCTCGCCGGACGGTCGCCTCGTCCGGCGACAGCTCCATCAACTCGCGCAGGGAGTCCCGCGCCCGGTCCATCGCGTAGTCCTCGAGCAGTTCTGCGATACTGAAGAGGACGGCCAGCGTGGCGGCTTCGACGAAGTAGCCGATGGCGGTCGCAGCGATGATCGCGAAGCCCATCAGCAGGTCGATATCCAGACTCAGATTCTTCGCCGAGTAGTAGCCGCCCCGGACGACGGGGACCCCGGCGGCGACGATCGAACCGAGAAACAGCACGTCCGCGAGGGTGAAGGGGTGCTCGAGGACGGTCGCAACCCCAACGTTCTGCCCCGCGAGGACGAACTCGAAGAGAAGCCCGAGAGTGAGAAACACTGCGCCGATCCAGGTCTTGATCGCCCGCGAACCCGTCCAGACCTCCGAGGGGGGCGCGATGTCGACGCCGTCCCCGTCCGAATCCGCGTCGTCGGCGTTCCCGACGACCTCATAGCCGGCGTTCTCGATTGCCGCGGTCACGTCGGCCTCGCTCGTTCGGTCGGAATCGTAGGCGACCTCGACCCGGCCGGTCGTCGGCTGGAGCGTGGCGTCGACGACCCCGTCAACGCGCGTGAGGCTCTTGTCGACTTTCTTCGCACAGGAGGGACAGTCCATCTCTGGAACGCTGAGTTCGGCGGTGAGCTCCTGGGTCCCGTCCTCCGGCGAATCGTCGGCATCAGTCATTACCAGGTGCTAGGGGCGTCAAATCGATAAGGCTTAGTTGGAATATTCCAACTATATCGGAGTCGACGACCGGCCGGGGAGTCGTGACTCGGAGACGTATCCTTTCGCCAGCTGTTCCTCCGCTCGTCGAAGCCTGTACGTGAGCGTCGATCTCGGCACGTCGAGGTGAGCGGCGAGCTCACCGACGTCGACAGCACGCGGGGACTCGTAGTAGCCGTGTTCGACGGCCGCCCGGAGCGCGGCCTCCTGTTCGGGCGAGAGTTCGGCCGGCCCATCACCTGGGTCGCCGGTAGCCGCTGAGGTGTCCGCCGTCCGGAGCATCTCCATCCGGGCGCAGTCGCCGACTGCTGCGCGGAGGTCATCGAAGAAGGCAGCCACGTCCCCCTCCCCGGAGTGAATGACTCGCCACGTGTAGTGACGCCCCTCGTGACGGGTTTCGAACAACAAGCCGTCGCCGAGGTGAGTCCGGGCGATGTGGGGGACGGAGATACAGGTCGGAGTGCGCTCCCAGCGGGAGTAGAGGACGAGCGTATCGTCGGTGTGTTCGAGCACTTCGGTCGCCTGGGTCGCCCCGCAGTCCTCAGTGGCGAGACAGTCCGCATAGTAATCGGTATCTAGGAAGGCATCGGTGATGTCCTCGAGGGCGTCGGGCGTCCCCGTCGCATGGTCGACCCGCCAGAGCCGTTCGTCGGTGGCGTGCAAGGAGAGCGAGCGGATCCGAGCGTCCGGATGCTCTGCAAGGGTGTCGGCGACCCTGTTGCACCCGGGCTCGTATTCGAGTGCGAAGACGAGTTCGCGCATGTGTCGTCTACGGCGTGACGAGGCATATCGTCTACGGCGTGCGCGGCGTGACACGGCATAGCGTCTACGGCGTGCGCGGCGTGACACGGCATAGCGTCTACGGCGTGACACAGCCGAGGAAGTCACAGGCGCGCGCACGACAATGAAGTATTTTTAAATGATGCGGTCGTAGCCGAGTTCAAGATGTTCAACGCGATCGTCAGCGCCGACACGCTGCAGGCGACGCTGGACTCGGTCAGCGTGCTGGTCGACGAGTGCAAGATCCACCTCGAGGACGACGGACTGGAGATCCGAGCGGTTGATCCCGCCAACGTCGGGATGGTCGATCTCCGACTGGATTCGGTCGCCTTCGAGTCATACGAAACCGACGGCGGTCTCATCGGCGTGAACCTCTCGCGGCTGGAGGACATCGCGGGGATGGCCGACTCCGACCAACTCATCCATCTCGAACTGGACGAGGAGACCCGCAAGCTCCACATCGCCATCGACGGCCTGGAGTACACGTTGGCGCTGATCAACCCCGACTCGATCCGCCAGGAGCCGGACCTCCCCGACCTTGATCTGCCCGCACAGATCGTTCTGGAAGGACGGGACATCGACCGCGCCGTCACGGCTTCAGATATGGTCTCCGATCACATCGAACTCGGCGTCGACGACGTAGATGAGCTGTTCTACGTCGACGCCGAGGGCGACACTGACGACGTCCACCTCGAACTCACCGCCGAGGACCTCATCGATCTAACCCCCGGGC
>JAZKRQ010000073.1:0-13111 GCA_036628575.1 Halapricum sp. | reverse complement strand
CTGAGTGGCAATATATCTTCTTCGTGATATGATATCGTAGATAACTCACAATCCATAGATGGCTTCTGCACACTGGATTGGATAACTCTCCGCTATTGGAATTATTGTAATATAACTTAATATATAATAACAGTTTATAACAAAAATACTATATGAATGCGAACTAGTTCAGAGTGGAATAGTCACCTGCTTTTCATACACATATTTATGTCCTGATGTATGCATGTTTTGGTATGCCACACGAATCAGGCAAAGACAGTGAGCTGGACGCAGTGCGACGACGGTTCATCGGTGCTCTCGGGGCGTTGGGAGTGACCGGGTTGGCGGGTTGCACCGGTGGCGACGGCAACGGCAACGGCAACGGCAACGGCAACGGCAATGGCAACGGCGGTACGACTACCGGGCCCGGTGAGGACACGGCGACGCCCGCCGATCCATCGGAAATCGTGGAAGGTGGGACGCTGAACGTGGCACTCACCGCGAACCCCAGTTCGTTCGATCCGCCGTACAGCAGCGGGACCCCGTCGACGCAGGTACAGAACCTGTTTTATGAGTCCCTCGTCGCCTCGGACACCAAGGGGAACCTTTATCCATGGGTTGCCGAGAGCTACGAACTCGTCGAGACGCAGGATCTCCAGGAGACCGATTACGAGGAGTACATGACGACTGCTCCGGTTGTCTCCGAGGAGGACTCAGTGTTCATCGACACCGACGAGCAGATCGTCATCCAGCATCCGGATGACGCGGTCGAGGAGGGCAACGACGTGCGGATTCTCACGCCCGATGGTGCGACCGCGGCCATGGAGGATGGGACCTTCGGGATGCAGTATCAGTATAATCTCCACGAAGGTGTGACCTTCACGAACGGCGAGGAGCTGACCGCCCAGAACGTCGCCGATTCGTACATCCGGATCCGGAACTCCCAGATTTCCGCGCAGGTGTTCGACACCTTCCTCACGGCGGAAGTCATCGACGATTACACCGTCAACCTCTACGCGCAGACACCTGACGCGGAAGCCGAACGACTGCTGCCCCAGGTGATCATGCCCTCCGACCACATCGACGTACCGGGCGGGCAACTCGACCCCCGCCAGGGGACGGATCCGATCGGTTCGGGCCCCTGGGTCCTCGAGGAGTTCAACGATGACGACTCCATCATCGTCACCAAGCGCGACGATTACTGGATGAACGACGTCGGCCTCGATTCGAAGGACTGGTGGGACGGCAGTTCCGACTTCCCAAACGAGCCGGTCATCGACGAAATAAATATGCGGATCGTCAACGAGGACTCCCAGCGTGCGGGTGCCCTCCAGGAAAACGAGGTCGATGTCGCGTTCGGACTGACCGCAGACACCCAGAACAACTTTGACGATTCCGAGGACTACTTGGTCAAATCGACTGAGGCAGGTGGGTACCTCTTCATGCAGTACCCTGTCGAGGTCCCCCCGTTCGACAACAGGCAAGTTCGCCAGGCAGTCAATCACCTCATCCCCCGACAGCAGATAGTCGACAACATCGAGCAGGGCTGGTCGCGGCCGGCCTGGACGCCGCTGCCGAGTCTAGCCTACGGATCGGGGACGACCGATCCCGAACAACTCGAAGAGGACCTCCGTCCGAGCAACGAGTACAAGCCCGACCAGGCGGTCGAGATGCTCGATGACGCTGGCGTCGACACGCCTATCGAGGTCACCATCGAGACCAACTCCGACAATCAGGACCGTGTCCGGAAATGTGAGGCAATCGTCCAGGCATTGAATAGTGCAGGCGATGGTAGCTACTTCGATGCCGAGCTCGAGACCTTCGAGTTCGGTGACTTCGTCGGTCGGCTCCTCGCACCGGATTACTACGAGAAGGGGAACCTCGCGGTCATCGGCCTCTCGGGAACGTTCAACCCGGGGAGCTTCTGTCAGGCCACCCACGACTTCGACGCCTGGCAGCAGTGTTGTAACTTCCAGCGGATCGAGTTCCCCGAGTTGGAGGAGAAGATGGACAACGCTCGGTTCTCCTCCGCGGTGCTGGGCGATCAAGAGGAACGAGCCAGCCGCTACGACGAGGTCTGGAGGGATCTCGTTGATATCAATGCGAACTCCTATATCGACATTGATTTAACTGTGTTCGTCCACAACACCGACGTGAATGGGTTCAACGCATATCCCTTCGTGGAGGGAACGTTGAGTTATGCTACGTACGCTCCCTACGCCAACCAGCAAATCACCTACATCGACCGAGAATAGCGACGGTCTCCCCTCGACTACATCCCTCATACCATGAGTCTCAGACGATTTATACTTAGACGGTTGCTAGCGATTTTCCCGATATTGTTCGGTGTCTCGATCATCACGTTCGGTCTGGCGAACCTCGCACCGGGCAACGCCGTCGATCTGTTGATATCGTTCAATCCGCAGATCGACGCGGGCGAAGCCGCTCGGATACGCGCCCAGTACGGTCTTAACAAGCCCGTGTGGGAGCGGTACATAGATTGGCTCGCTGGCGTGTTACAGGGAGACTTCGGGCGCGTCATCTCGTCGAACAGGGCTGTCTCGGAGGTCATCGCGACCCGGCTGCCCGAGACGATCATCTTGGGACTGTTCGGATGGGCGATCGCGCTCATCATCGCGATCCCGACGGGGATCTACGCTGCGGTGCGGAAAGATCAGTTGGGCGATGACGTGAGTCGGTTCATCGCCCTCTCGGGTATCTCGATCCCCAACTTCTGGCTGGGGTTGATGTTGATCCTGATCTTCTCGGTCTGGCTGAACCTGTTCCCCGTGCTGTCCCCACAGAAGTCACTGCTCCACCCGGACATGCTGTGGTACCTCCTACTCCCGGGTATCACGATCGGGACAGCGTCTTCGGCGACGCTGATGCGGATCATGCGCTCGTCTATGGCCGAAGAAATGAACAAGGAGTACGTCACTGCCGCGCGGGCGAAAGGGCTGCCAGAGCGGACGGTCATCCTCAAACACGTTCTCAGGAACTCGCTGATCTCGGTGGCGACGGTCGCGGCGTTCCTGACGTCGGGTATCCTGGCCGGTTCGGTCGTCGTCGAGACGGTCTTCGGCTGGCCCGGACTCGGAAAAGAGTTCATTTCGGCCGTCACAGCCAGGGAGTTGGACCTCATCATGGCGATTACCCTCTTCACTGGCGTCGCTATCGTCATTGCGAATTTGCTCGCTGACATCGCTTACGCAATACTCGATCCACGGATCAGATACTAACTATGTCGACACAACGAGGACGGATTCGGATTTCGGGTTTCGACCCAGAACGCGTCGAACAACGGGAGGCGCTCTCGGATTGGGTCGAGCAGAGTGGTACAGAACCGGTCAGTCAGTGGCGGCGAGGGATCCGTCGGTTCCGTCGAAACCGAAGTGCTATGATCGGCCTCGGTGTCGTCGGTATCCTGATGTTGCTCACGGTGTTCGCTCGACCGATCGAACTGGCGGGCATAACCGTTCAACCGTTCGCGCTGGCACCGTACGAGCCCGATGCAATCTTGTGGCTGGAGTACGCCGATATCGGCCGATACGATCCACCCTCAGCGACTAACCTTCTCGGGACCGACGGTAACGGTCGCGACCTGCTCTCGCGGTTGCTGTTCGGTGGTCGCTACAGCCTCTCGATCGGTTTCATCATCGTGTTCTTCACGTCGATATTTGGCGTGATTTACGGGGCTGTCTCGGGATACTACGGCGGCTGGGTCGACGAGATCTTGATGCGACTTCTCGACGTGATCTTCGCGTTCCCTCCGCTGGTGTTGGCGCTGGTGATCGTCGCCACGCTGGGTGGTGGCTACTGGCAGCTCGTACTCGCGTTCACCGCGTTCGGGTGGGCCGGGTACGCCCGGATCATCCGCGGCGAGATACTGAAAGTCAAAGAAAACGAGTACGTCATGGCGGCCAAAGCACTGGGTGCGCGTGATCGGGCAGTCATCTTCCGACACGTCGTGCCGAACGCTATCGCACCCGTGATCGTGCAGGCGTCGCTGGCCGTTGGTACGGTCGTGATCGGTGTCGCGGCGCTCGGGTTCCTCGGCGTCGGCCTGTCGCCGACGACCGCGGAGTGGGGCACGATGCTCAATCAGGCCCGCGATACCCTCATCCAGGGTCCGGGCGCGACGCTCCCTTGGTGGGCGACCGTGTTCCCGGGACTGGCGATTTTCCTGTTCGTCATGTCGATGAACCTGATCGGCGACGGGATCAACGACGCGCTCGACGCCCAGGAGACGACGGTCGGTCGCGGAGGGGGTGGCTAAATGCCCCTGTTGGAAGTCCGGGACCTCACTGTCGAGTTCTACACCGAGGACGGCGTCGTCACTGCCGTCGACAACCTCGATTACACGATCGAACGCGGCGAGAAGTTCGGCGTCGTCGGGGAGAGCGGAGCCGGAAAGAGTGTGACTGCCCTCTCGTTGATGCGGCTCATCCAGGATCCCGGACGGATCGTTAGCGGCGAGATCATGTTCAAAGGCGAGAACCTCCTCGAGATGAGTGACTCGGAGATCCGGGATATCCGTGGCAACGAGATCGCGATGATCTTTCAGGACGCCCAGACTGCCCTCAATCCCGTCTACACGGTCGGCGAGCAGATCTCGGAAGTCATCAGACATCACCTCGATTACGGTGATTCGGAGGCACGGGAACACGCTATCGAGTTGATGGATGACGTCGGCATCCCGGACCCGGAGGCCCGATACAGCGACTACCCCCATCAGTTCTCCGGCGGGATGCAACAGCGGGTCGTCATCGCCATCGCGTTGTCGTGTGATCCGGACCTGCTGATCGCCGACGAACCGACGACGGCGCTGGACGTCACTATCGAAGCGAACATCCTCGAACTGATCGAGGGTCTCGCCGACGAGTACGATACTGCCGTGCAGTTGATCACTCACGACCTCGGAGTGATCGCCGAAGTCTCTGACCGCGTGATGGTGATGTACGCCGGCAAGCCGGTCGAGAAAGCGTCAGTCGAAAACCTCTATTACAACCCGAAGCACCCCTACACGGTGGGGCTTATGAGTTCCATCCCACGTGTCGGTGAGGAACGCGAGTCCCTGCAAACGATCCCGGGGACGATGCCGGACCTGGTGGAACTCCCGTCGGGCTGTAGCTTCCATCCACGATGCCCGTTCGCTACGAAGGAGTGTACCCGCAAGGAACCGCCACTGGTCGATCACGCCACCGGTCAAGAGGCAACCGGTGAACCGGGCGAACACGTCGCCGCCTGTCTGGAATACACGGGCGACATCGACGGTGAGCTTGACTACGAGGTCGAGATCCGTGACTCAGCCGTACCCGAGGAGGGCGATCAGAATGCCTGATGGGGAGCCGATCCTCCGGGTCGAAGGCCTCAAGAAGTACTTCGACGCCAGCGAGGGATTCATCGACAACCTCCTGGGACGGAGTCAGGACGTCAAAGCCGTCGACGGTGTAGATCTGGAACTCCATAGAGGAGAGACACTGGGTGTCGTCGGCGAGAGTGGTTGTGGGAAGACCACTCTCGGACGGGCTTTGCTGCGACTGATCGAACCGACAGAAGGCTCGGTCTACTACCGGCAAGAGACTGAAGACGGTACTCGTGAGGAGGTCGATTTGACGACCCTCTCTTCGGGGAAGCTTCGATCGCTCCGCACGGACCTCCAGTACATCTTCCAGGACCCGTTTTCCAGTCTGAATCCCCGCATGACCGTAGGGAATATCATCGGCGAACCGCTAGACATCCACGACATCGCGACCGGTCAGGAGCGAACTGACCGGATCTACGAACTCCTTGATACCGTCGGCCTCAACCCCGCACACTCCGAACGGTATCCTCACGAGTTCTCCGGGGGGCAGCGACAGCGGATCGGCATCGCCCGTGCGCTCGCGGTCAACCCGGATGTCATCGTCTGTGACGAACCGGTCAGTGCACTGGACGTCTCCGTGCAGGCACAGATTCTCAACTTGCTGGAGGACCTCCAGGACGAGTTCGGTCTCTCGTACATCTTCATCGCCCACGACCTCAGTGTCGTCGAACACATCTCTGACCGGGTCGGTGTCCTGTATCTCGGCGAGTTCGTCGAGAAGGGAACGACCGAGCAGGTGTTCGATCCGCCTCACCATCCGTACACGGAGGCGTTGCTGTCGGCGATTCCGGAACCGGATCCCAACTGGGAGAGTCAACGGGTACTGCTCTCCGGCGACGTTCCCTCTCCGATAGATCCACCCTCCGGCTGCCGGTTCCACACGCGGTGTCCACACGTGATTCAGCCCGACGACTTCGACATCGAACAGACGGCGTGGCGGTCGCTGATGGATCTGAAACTGCGCCTCCAGGAAGCCGAGACGCTCAATCACGTCACAGCGGTCGAAGAAGATTACGGTGATCCGGCCGAGGCATCCCGGTCCGAACTCGACGAGCTGGTTCGCGTCGAGTTCGGCCTTCCGGACCAACTCTCACCGGAGGCAGAGAGACCTTTCGAGGACATCATCGATCATCTCTTCGCTGAGGATATCGAAGGCGCACAGAACCGGATCGAGGAAGCCTACGTCTCGCCCTGTGAACGAACCCACCCGGACCTGATCGAGACAAGCGGTGGCCACGAGTTCGCCTGTCTCCTCTACGAGGACGAGTACAGTATGGATCAGGGCCCCCCGGGTATCGAGTCCGACGACGCGGCTGCCGAGTGGTCGTGGGGTGGGTGACCACGCATCAACACACCGGTGTGCGTCGGTTCCGGCATTGCAGCGCACTCGTCGTCATCCCAACGTTTTAGACGGTTTCGCCACTTAGCCAGTGGTATGCGCCGGATCTACGACTCAGAAGCGCTCTATCGTGACGACGACGAGCCGGGGGCTCCGTCGGAGCGACGGCGTCAGAGCCGGCCACAGGCGATCCGGTGGATCAACAGCCGCTCGTGGAGTCAGCGACTCGTCCCGAACTGGCTCCGTTATCGGGCGATCTCCATCAGCATCGAAACGCCCCGCTCGGAATACGCCGTCGGCGATCACGTCCCCTTCGAGGTACGGATGAAAAACGCGATGCCGTTCCCGATTACGATTGCCACGCAATCGCCGTTGCTGTGGTTCTGGGACGTCGATGGAGTTCGCGAGGCGGTACGGGCAGACACCCGCGACCCCCCGTCGAATGCACGTCAGTTCACGTTCTCGCGTGGGGAACGCAAGAGCTTTCGTAAGCGCTGGGACGGGATGTTCCAGGTGACCGACGACGAATGGGAGCAGGCCGACCCAGGCGAGTACACTATCGGCGCCAGACTTAACATTGCGGATGCCCCTGCGAAAGGGCTGGAGACCGAGACGACCATCCAGCTGACCCGCTGACCGTTCCTCGCGATCGATCGTTCAGTCTGTGTCATCTGTTCCTATCGTCCGAGTGCCGGATGCGTTCGCCGGTCGGCATCACTCTGACATCGCATCACTTCGGCGGTCCGCGTCCATTCGGGTTCCACGAGCGCGGCTGCCCGGGTTGCTCGGGATCATAGCGATGACACCGGACCATCCGTCCGTCGACTGTGGATTCCCCGGGTTGTTCCCGTTCACAGACCGTTGGTAGGGATTCACGCATTCTGTCGAGAGCCACGTCGCGGTCACCCCGAGAGAGAGCGTCTATCGCCGTGTCGACGCCGCTGTCAACGGTCTCGTCCGCCAGTTGTGCGGGGAGGCCGAACTCCTGCCGGATCGTTTCCGGTTCCGGGGCGTCCGTCACAGCGATCCCGTCGGGGAGTTCCCCGGTCGCAAGTGTAAACCGGAAAGCGGCGACCGCCCGGAACTGCTCGGGCGGGAGGTCGACGTCCGCGGGTGCTATCAGCTCCGGGCACCGGGTGTGGAACCGACAGCCGTCCGGGGGATCGGCCGGATCGGGAACGGAGTCGGTCAGCGGCTGGACGAAGTTGTCGTCCCCTGGCTCCAGTGAGGGGACCGACCCACGGAGGACACGCGTGTACGGGTGCGCCGGACTCTCGAAGACCGTCGCGATGGGCCCCTGTTCGACGATCTCGCCGAGGTACATCACGGCGACCCGGTCACAGAACCGTCGCACGACGTCGAGGTCGTGGCTGACGAACAGAATCGAGACGTCGAACTCACGACGGATCGCCGCGAGCAGTTCGAGGATGTCCGCCTGGACGCGGCCGTCGAGGGCGCTCGTGGGTTCGTCCGCGACCAGCAGGTCCGGATCGAGGACGAGTGCCCGTGCGATCGCGAGCCGCTGTTTCTCACCGCCGGAGAACTCGTGTGGGTACTGCTCGGCGTCACTGGCGTGCAGACCGACCCGCTCGAGCAGATCCCGAACGATCTCGCGTCGCCGCTCGGCGTCGTCCATCCCGTGGATCGCCAGTGGCTCGGCGACGGCTTCCCCGACGGTCATCCGGGGGTTGAACGCCTCGTTGGGATCTTGAACGATCAGCTGTGCCCGCCGCCGAAACTCCCGGCGGTCGGCCCCCGTTCGATCGCTGATCGGATCGCCGTCGAACCGAACCTCGCCCCCGGTCGGCGTCTCTAGGTCCAGCACGGCGTGGGCCAGCGTCGTCTTTCCGCAGCCGCTCTCCCCGACGAGTCCGAGCGTCTCGCCCCGTTCGAGCGTGAAACTCACTCCGTCGACCGCCCGGACGCGGCCGACCTCACGCCGGAGCAGCCCTTTCGTGATCGGGTAATGGACCGCCAGATCGTCGACGGTCAGCAACGGTTCGCGTTCACTCATCGCTCTCACCCCTGGCTCGGATGCCGCCGACGTCGTGCAGTATCTCGGCGGCGTCGTGGCTTGGTCCGTAGTAGACACAGGAGGTGCGGTGGTCGTCGTCGCCCCGGACCTGGTGAAACGCCGGCTGCGCGTCGGTTTCACAGTCCGCGACGGCGTGGGGACACTCCATACGGAACCGACAGCCATCAGTCGGGACGTCTTCACGGGCCGAGCGAGGGCCCTGTCTGATCGAGCTGCGGAAACTCTCGAACAGCGACTGCGTGTACGGATGTGCCGGCTGTTCGAAGATGGCCTCGACGGGGCCGCGCTCGACGATGGTCCCGCCGAACATTACGAGTACCCTGTCGGCGACTGTCGAGACGACCCGCAGGTCGTGTGTCACCCAGAGGATCGACGTGCCGCCGTCGGTGAGCGCTGCGAGCAGTTCGATCAGACGCGCCTGGACGGTCACGTCGACGGCGGTCGTCGGCTCGTCGGCGATCACAAGGTCGGGTTTGGCCGCCAGAGCGATGGCGATAGCGACCCGCTGGCGCATCCCGCCTGAGAACTCGTGCGGATAATCGTCGACTCGGTCCGTCGCCCGTGGAATCCCCACCCGTTGGAGCAACTCGATCGCTCTTTCTCGCGGACGTCCATCCGATCCCTCGCGATGGAGATCGATCGCCTCGACGAGCTGGTCACCGACGGTGTAGACGGGATCGAGCGCGTGCTGGGGGTTCTGGAACACGTGGGCGATACGGTCGCCCCGGACCTCCCGGAGCCGGCTGTCTTTGGCTTTGAGCAAGTCCGTCCCGTCGAAGGTCACGCGACCACCCACGATCTCCGCGGGTGGCTGCGGAACGATCCCTGTCACCGTCTCGCAGGTCACGCTCTTGCCGCTCCCGGACTCACCGACGAGACACACCGTCTCGCCGCGACCGACGTCGAACTCCACGCCGTCGACCGCCCGGATCGTCCCCTGGTCGGTGTGGATGTACGTCCGGAGGTCCGTGACCGACAGCACCGGCTGATCGGCGTCACCCGTCATCGTCCACCCCGTGGATCGAGAGCGTCCCGCAGTCCGTCCCCGAGCAGTTTCAACGAGAACAGCGTCGCGGTCAGCGCGAGCGCCGGTAGCGTCGACACCCACCAGATCTTGTGCGCTTCCCACTGTGAGGGTGGCATCGGTCCGAGCGTGACAACGTTGAGCGCTTCGCTGATCGACGATCCCCACGAGCGCATCAGCGGGTCGTGAAAGCCAAGGAAGGCGATACCGGCTTCGATCAGCACGAACAGGGCAAGCAGGTGGAAGACGGCAGGGATAAGCGTATTGGTGATGTTCGGGAGGATGTGTCTGCGGGCGATATACGACCGAGAGGCTCCCAGGCTCCGGACGACGAGCACGTACCCGTCTTCCCGGCGCTGGAGGGTCTCACTCCGGACCAGGCGAGCGATCCCACCCCAGCTTAACAGCCCGAACGATACCAGCAACAGGAGCAGTGAGGGACCGAAGTACATGAATCCGACGAAATAGACGATGACGGCCGGAATGGACAGCTGGATATCGACGTACGACATGAGGAGGTCGTCGATCAGTCCGCCGCGGAACCCCGCGATGACGCCGACTCCCGTCGCGACCGGCACGACGAACATCCCCGAGATGAACAGGACGTACACGGCGGTCCGGGCGCCGGCAGCGAGCTGATACGACATCGGGTATCCGCGCATGTCCGTCCCCAGCGGGAACCGCCAGGAGCCATGACACCGGCGATTGAAGACTTCACCGGTCACTCTCCCGACACAGTCCGGCGGCAGGATCTCCGACGTGAATCCGACGGGCGGATGAAACGCGTACTGGAAGCTGAGGCCGGGTTTGGCGACGACCATCGGGCCGAGGATTCCGACCACCAGTAGCGTGCTGAGAAACCCGCCGGCCAGCAGCGTCGCGGGTTGGTCACGTAACCGCTGGCCGACCCGCCGAAGGAAGTCACGACGACGGACTGCGGGGACGACGCCGTACGCCAGCAGTCCGACCAATCCCAGGAGAAAGGCCCAGTGGATCCGTGTGACGTGCCACTGTCCGACGAGGAAGTAATCTGCGACGTACTTATCGTAGGCGAAGAGGCCCCCCAGAGCCGCCAGGCCGGCCACCAGCACGTATCGCTCGGCGGAGAACAATCGTCCTGATGTGTCGATACGCTCCCAGTCGACTTGCTGGGACCTCGGGAGACCATCGCTATCCGCTTCGGAGGGCATGTCAGGTGATGCCACAGTACGGTAATAAACGTACTCGATTTTTTCGATACCGTTTGATATTCACTCTTCTCCCTTCCCCGCCTGAATCGCCACGTTTTTTATGTTTGTTTGTAACACACCAACACGATGCTCGTGAGGCGGATCCAGTCCCTCCGCTGGTTCCAGCGGCGTAGCCGTCCGGTCCCGCTATCGAAAGACGGGGTGGTCCAGTGACACTCCTCCGTTCGCTGTTGAAGCGGATAAGCCTCGGCCTCGTCGCGACATGGGGGGTGTTGACCGTGCTATTCGGCCTCTTCGCGCTCACTGACAACTGGGTGTTAGAGGCCGAGGTCGGCCTGCTCAAATGGGGCGGCGCTAGCGAGGAAGCCGTCCGCGAGGCCCGCCAGGAGTACTTCTCCGCACGCGGCCTCGACCGTCCAGTCACCGAACAGTACGTCGGGTGGATCACGGATATGTTCACCCTCCAGTGGGGAGAGTCGTGGGTGAGCAACGAACCGGTGATCTCGATGGTCGCCGAGACGACGACGCGGACGGCGATGTACGTCATTCCGGCGTTCGTAATCGCGGTCACGGCCGGCGTCTTTGTCGGCGTCTACGTCGCCTTACACCCGGAAAGCCGCCTCGCGAACACGGGCCGGATGGCGTCGTATCTCGTCTTCGCGCTCCCGGGCTTTTGGGTCGGCGGGATGTTGCTATCGTTCCCGCTCGGTGGTCTGTTCGGGTACGAAGATCTGTTCTTCGATCACCTGTTGCCGATCGCTCTTACCGCCGCGACGTTGCTCGGTGGTTACGTGAGTTACGCGCGGGCACACTCCCTGGAGTACGCGACGACTGACTTCGTGCGCCTCGTCGAGGCGAAGGGTGCAGGCCCTCTCCGCGTCGCGAGACACGTGGTCCGTAACGCGGCAATCCCGCTGTTCTCGATGCTGTTCACCGAAATCCTCGGTCTGCTGGTGTTGACCGTGTTCGTAATCGAAGTCCTGTTCGGGATCGACGGCTTCGGCCGTCTGCTGTTCGACGCTGTCGACCAGCGTGACCTCCCGGTGTTACTTGGTGGTACGATGGTCATCATCGCGGTCGGCGTCGGCGGCAACGTGCTCCAGGACGTTGCCTACAGCGTCTTCGATCCCCGGGTCGACACCGGTAGCAGGTGACAGAACTGTCCGCTCAGGGTGTGATTCCCTTGATCTCGCTCTCAGCCCCGACTCTGGCCTGATCGAACTCCTGCAGACGTCGGTCACACTCCTCACAGGCGAGGGTCTTGACTTCGTGACGTCCACAGCAGGAGTCGACGACGCTCTCGCTCAGCGTTATCCGCCCCCCACAGATCGGACACGCGTCGTTGAATCCCCGAAGCGATTCGAGGATTTCTCGTCGCTGTGTTGACGGCACGGCCAACCAGTCGTCGGCTACCTCCGCCAGTGCGCGGTGCATCGAGACGTCGGACACGAGTGCGGCCTCTGAGGGCCACTTTCGAACGTGAATGCCGATCTGGAACGCCGGGTACTCACGGTCCCGGTGTTCTACTTCGGAAGCGTCTTTGCCGAATACTTCCCCGAGTGAATCCCGGTACGTGTCCGCTTTGCGGACCTCCCTGCGGTGGTTCTCCAGTGTCGCTCGGAAGGAGTCGGTGAGACAATACGCTTCCCCATCTTCGCATTCTTCGATCGCGCCGGTGTCGAGGAGGAACTGGTCGGGTTCGACGGCGTGTTCTCGCTCCCGTTCGATGCGCTGGAACACAGGGAGTTCTTCGTCATCACTGTTCGACGCAGGATGATGCCCGAAGAACTGATGGAGCCGATCGGGCATGTACCGTTTGGTGAGCGTTGGCGTGCCCGGGATCAGATATCCGCGAACGTAGATGGCGAACAACGAGAGGGCGAACACGAGTACGCCGGCGACAGGTGAGCCGATTGCCACTAGGCCGCCGACGACCGCCGCGATGACCACGTTCACGACCGTACACGGGAGACACCGGTTTTGACCGGTGTACTCGGGTTGACGGAGTTGTGAGAGGAGTCTCGTGTCCTCGCTTGACATGCCCGGTCGTTGGCGACGAGAAATAAAAAGATATGGCTAATCGGGACCGAAACCCACTTTCCCGGGACGGTCGGAGTAGCCACTGCGCGAGGGTGGCTGAGCTAGGCCAAAGGCGGCGGGCTTAAGACCCGCTCCCGTA
>JAZKRQ010000072.1:0-13279 GCA_036628575.1 Halapricum sp. | reverse complement strand
GCTCACCGTTTCTGTATCCAAGGGACTGCGCTGCCGACGGTTAACATGTGAAGCCGCCAATTCAAGGGACAGTGCGTGCACACTGATAACATGGAGACAGCAACGAACGATGACGTGACGCTGGCGTACGAACGGGTGGGCAGCCGGGACGCCGAGACGATCGTTTTCGTCGAGGGGCTCGGATACGGTCGGTGGATGTGGAACTGGCAGCGGGAAGCCTTCGAGAACAGCTACGATCTCCTCTTGCCGGACAACAGGGGGACCGGCGACTCCGATGCGCCCGAGGGTCCGTACACCATGGCCCAGATGGCCGCCGATCTGGAGGCCGTCCTGGCGGATGCCGGCGTCGAGAAGGCACACGTCGTCGGTGCGAGCATGGGGGGGATGATCGCCTTGCAGTACGCGCTGGAGTACAACCGGGCGAGGTCGCTGTCGCTTCTGTGCACGAGTTTCGGCGGGGAGGAGGAGGTCCCGATTCCCGAGGCGACCCAGGACAAGATGTTCAACGTGCCCGAGGAGTACGACGAACGGGAGGCCATCCGGTACAAAATGTCTCCTGCGTTATCGGATACGTTCCTCGAACGCCACGACGACGTCATCGAACGGATCGTCGACTGGCGTCTAGAAAGCGACGCCGACGAGCAGCCTCGGCTTTGGCAGGCCGCTGCCGTCGACGCTTTCGACGTGAGCGATCGACTGAAGGGCCTCACCCTTCCGGTGTTGGTCATGCACGGGACCGGCGACAGGGTGGTCCCGGTCGAGAACGGTGAGATGCTCGCAGAACGATTGCCGAACGCTCGATTACGCACGGTTGAGGACGGCCCACACCTCTTTTTCATCGAGCAGTCCCAGCAGGTCAACGAGCATCTCGCGGAGTTCCTCGAAGATGTCTGAACACCACCCGCGGAGCCCACACCGACCGGCGGCGTGGGTTGGAGCCTGGAGCCAGCGGCGGGCTAGCCTCTCACCGGATCGAGTGGGATTGGTCGATGTCACCACGGGCCGAGAGTTCACCTACGCGGATCTCGATCGGCGAGCCAACCGCGTCGCGCGCTTGCTTTCCGAACACGATGTGACGGCCGGTGACGACGGCGACGTGGGTGGACGGGTAGCCGTCGTCTCGCGCAACCGGCCGGAGCTGGTTGATCTGTTTTTCGCGACTGGCAAGACCGGAGGCGTGCTTACGCCACTGTCTCATCGTCTCGCAGCACCCGAACTACGGGCGTTGCTCGATAAGGTCGACCCGGAATTGCTGGTCGTCGAGGAACCCTTCGACGACCAGGTGCGAACGGTCCTGGATGGCGATGACCTGACGTTCGATTGCTCGATCCTGTCGCTGCCGACGGACGGCGACCACGCCTGGGACGCCTTTGCCGACGCGCTCCCGGCCGAAGACCGAGCGGTCGAAACCGCGACACTATCCATGGACGATGCACACCTGTTCCTACATACAGGGGGTTCAACCGGAACCCCGAAGGAGACGGTGATCACACACGGAGGGGTCGTCTGGAACTCGGTCAACACGATAACCGCCTGGGGGCTCCGTGACGACGACGTCACCCCGATGGTGTTTCCGATGTTCCACACCGGGGGATGGAACGTCATCACGGTCCCGATCTGGCACATGGGCGGGACAGTATTGATTGCACGGGAGTTCGATCCCGGGGAGATACTCCGCCTGGTCGAGGATCGCGAATCGACGGTGTTGATCGCCGTCCCGGCCGTGCTACGAGCGATGAGCAGTCACGATCGGTGGGCGGAGACGGATCTCTCGACCCTGCGGTTCGTCAAATCCGGCGGCGGCCCCTGTCGGGAGAGTGTCATGGACGCGTGGTGGGACCGTGGTGTCGACCTCTCCCAGGGGTACGGGCTGACCGAATGTGGCCCGAACAACTTCGCGATGCCGGACGACTGGCCGCGCGAGAAGGCCGACAGCGTCGGCGTCCCCGACCTGCATGTCGAAACGCGGGTCGTCGAGGACGGAGAACGGGTCGAACCCGGTGAGATCGGCGAACTGGAGATCGCGAGCCCGCACGGCGCGGACCGTTACTGGCGGAACGAGACCGAGACTACGGAGGCGTTCGGGGGCGGCGTGACCGACGGATCCCCTGGCCCGGATGCCGACCGTGGGTGGATCTCCACGGGAGACCTCGCTCGCGTGGACAAGGAGGGCTACCACTACATCGAGGGGCGAAAGAAGCACATGTTCGTCAGCGGTGGCGAGAACGTCTATCCGGCGGCAGTCGAGGACGCCATCGCGGACCATCCGACCGTGGCTGAGGTCGTAGTGGTTCCGATTCCCGACGAACAGTGGGGTCAGGTCGGCCGCGCAGTCGTCGAGCTAGCAGACGACGCCGAGGAAACGGATCTGGATCTAGCTACGTTGCGGGAGTTCCTGGATGATCGGTTGGCGCGGTTCAAGCATCCTCGCGACCTCGCGTTCGTGGCGTCGATGCCGACGAGTGGCCCGTCCAAAATCGACCGGGAAGCCGTCGCCGAGCGGTTCGGTGAGTCTATCGAATAACCGGCGATCAGATGCATTCCTGCCTTCGTGAGCACTAACGACTCAAGACTTAACACCATGTAGAATCATGAACTATCAGGGCGTGGCTGTGGATGATCGACATCGCAATGGACATGGAGCAATACGACTGCCCGTTCATCGACACGACGGCAGACCACGATGTCGCGTTCGCAGCAGTGCAGTGGGATTTCGATCAGGCCCGACAGGAGTTCGAGACGCGCCTGGTCGTCGAGGGTGATGACGGTAGCGAACTCGATTCAGGGTTGCGGGCACTCAGAGAGCACGACAACATGAACGACTACTCGTTGCTCACCCGTCGGAGGGACGTCGCGAAGATCCGGACCCGCATCATCGAGACTGACGCCATGCGGGCCATCCGATCGAACGACGGCTACATCACGGGCCCGTTTCACATCGAGGCCGGAAGTGAAATCTGGCACGTCGGCTTCGATCGGGCCGGCCAGGCCGATAGTGCGCTCTCGGAATTGGACCGGGATAACGAGTACGAGGTACTCGAGCGCAACAACTCCGAACTCCCGGACTTGCAAGATTTCGTCCAGAACGCTGGCGCTGCCATGACGCTGATCGAGGGGTGTCGAGATCTCTCGGACGTCGAGCGCGAGACCCTTGAGACGGCAGTCAACAGCGGCTATTTCGAGACGCCACGGGACGCATCGCTGGGCACGCTCGCCGATGAGTTCGGCGTCTCGAAACCCGCTGTCTCGAAGAATCTCCGCCGGGGCCAACAGAAGATGATCGAGCGGGTCGTTGACGCCATCGAGTCCCTCGAGTGACGGCCCCCGCTATCCGGGGTTTACATGTAAACCCGGACGTACATGCATCTTGTTAGCAATACTCTAAACTGGCATGAGACACTCTAGCGTAACTCGTCGTCGAGCAATTAAGGCGCTCGGCGTCGCCGGTATCGCCGGTCTCGCGGGCTGTGAAGAAACAGGTCCAGGGCAGGAAGATACCCCGGACGGCAACGGGAACGGAAACGGCAACGGAAACGGAAACGGAAACGGCAACGGGAATGGTACGACAGTGAGTACACCACAGGACGTTTCTGGGACGATAAAGATTGGCGTGTTGCAACCGTTGACCGGCGATCTCCAGTATTACGGCCAGCAGGGTCTCTGGGGGTTCCTGTCCGGACTTGCCTATAAGGGGGATTTCGATCCACCGACGGATGTCGGCACGGGCCAGACAACGGTCGACGTCGGGGACGTCAGTTACGAACTGTACGTCCGGGATACCGCGTTCTCGGCCGATCAAGCACAGACGCTGGCGACCGATCTGGTCCAGTCGACCGACGTCGACATGTTGTACGGCTGCGCCTCTTCGGGGGCGGCGACGCGGGTCATCAACACCGTTTCCTCGGCGACCAACGTCCCGTACATGGCTGGGCCGGCAGCTTCGGCGGACATCACGTCGAACGACGAAACCTGTAGCGAAATCGTGTTCCGCGCGAGCGAGAACACGGCGATGGACGCGAGGAGCGGCGGCAACTACGTCGCCGAGGAGACCGACGTCAGCGACGTCTATCTCTTTGGGGCGGACTATAGCTTCGGTCGGGCCGTCGTCAACAACTACGAGCAAGTCCTTCAGAATAAGGGCGTTAATATCCTGGATAAACGGTTCGTCGAGCGTGGCTATTCCGAGTGGGGTCCGCTCCTCGATCAGGCCGAGGAGGCGGGCGCTGACGGGATGGTTGGCGGATTCACCGTCGCGACGCTTCCGGCACTGTTCACGTCGTTCCTCTCGGGCGACTACAGTTTCCGGGCGTTCGGTGGCTTCGCGACACAGATCACCAACTCCGTCGTCGGACAGACGATGCAGAACGTCCTCGGAGAGGACCTCACCGCCCAGGATATCCAGGACGCCAAGCTCGGTCCCTTTACGACCCGGTATCACTGGACCCAGTACGAAAACGACATCAACAACGCCTTTGTGGACATGTACTCCAATGCCTACGGCATCGTTCCCGACCTGTTCACCTCCGGGACGTTCACGGCGGCATCGGCGATCCACCAGGCGATCCGCTACTCCGGATCGCTGGAAGGTGCGGACATCGCGAACGAACTCCGCGGTATGACCGTTCAGGACACGCCGAAAGGAGAGGGACGGTACACGTTTCAGACACACAACAACCAGGCGCGCTCGATGATGACCGTCGCGGATCCGGTCCCGACCACTGAGGAGTGGAGCGACCTCTGGGGTGCGTCCATCATGCCGGGCGAGCCCAGAGCCAGGATCAGCGGCGAGGAAGCCACGATACCCGCGAGTGAGATGTCCTGTTCGCTGTGAGATATGCTACGAACGACAGGACTCACCCGCCAGTTCGGCGGCCTCACGGCTGTCGATGACGTTGACTTCGACCTGGGGGATCAGCTCTGCTCGCTTATCGGGCCCAATGGGGCTGGCAAGACGACGTTCTTCGACCTGTTGACGGGCGCGCTCGAACCCGACGAGGGCTCGATCGAACTCCGACTGGCCGACGGATGGCGAGACATTACGGCGGCGTCCGCGAACGAGACGGCGTCGCTGGGCCTCCATCGATCGTTCCAGCTGACGAATGTTTTCCCGACGAGTACCGTCCTGGAGAACGTCCGGATCGCGGCACAGGCCGCCGACAGCGGTCGATGGAAATTCTGGCGGAACGTGAACGGGTTCGAGGCCTACACAGAGGAGGCCTACGAGATCCTCGAGCGCGTCGGTCTGGACGAGAGCGCTCACGAACCCGCCTCGGCACTAAGCCACGGGGCCAAGCGTCAACTGGAGGTGGCGATCGCCCTGGCCGGCGATCCGGAGGTACTCCTGCTGGACGAACCAAACGCCGGAGTCTCCTCCGAGAGCGTGGGCGACATCATCGATCTAATCGAGGACGTCGCGGACGATCATGCAGTCCTGCTCGTCGAACACAACATGGACGTCGTGATGCAGGTCTCCGAGCGGATCGTCGTACTCAACCAGGGAGAGATCATCGCCGATGGCGACCCGGAGGCTATCAGGGACGATCCGGCGGTCCAGGAGGCATATCTCGGCGGCTACGAGCCCGGTGATCTCTCCGAGGAGGCAACATGACGCTGCTCGACGTCGAGGACGTCCACACGTACTACGGGGACAGTCACATCCTCGAGGGTGTTTCGCTGGCGGTCGATTCCGGGGAAGTCGTCGCGTTGATGGGGCGCAACGGCGTCGGCAAGACGACCACCCTCAGGACCATCCTCCAGCTGACTCCGCCACGGTCTGGCCAGGTCTCGTTCCAGGGGACCGAGGTCACGGGCGCGGAGACGCACACGGTCGCGCAGCGCGGCGTCGGTTGGATCCCGGAAGATCGCCGGATCTTCTCGCAGCTGTCGGTCGCGGAGAACCTCCGGGTCGCAGTCCCTGACCCGGAGAACGTCGACGCTGCGATCGAGACGGCGTTCGACACGTTTCCCGTGCTCGAACCGCGGCGCGACGCGCGTGCAGGCGCACTGTCCGGGGGACAACAGCAGATGCTCGCGCTCGCCCGGGGACTGGTCGGGGAGAACGAACTCCTGCTCGTGGACGAACCCAGCGAGGGTCTCGCCCCTCAGATCGTCTCGGACGTGGCGACTGCCCTCTCGGAGGTTTCCGAGGAGACATCGATGTTACTGGTCGAGCAGAACCTCCCGCTGGCGCTGGACCTCGCAGATCGCTTCTACGTTCTGGACAACGGACAGGTCGTCGACGAGGGCGCGACTGCTGACGTGTCGCCCGACAGTGAACGACTCAGGAGGCATCTCTCGGCATGATCGACACTGTCGTTCTCGCGTTTACGGACTCGCTGGTGAAGTTCGTCCAGCCGACGGAGCTGTTCGAGGTGTTCGTCAACGGTCTCTCGAAGGCTTCGCTGTACGTGATGATCGCCAGTGGCTTGACGCTGATATTCGGCCTGCTCGGCGTTCTCAATTTCGCCCACGGCTCGCTGACGATGATCGGTGCATACCTCGGCGGCGCGGTGATGGTGATGACTGTCAGCACCTCGACTGGTCCCTGGATGCGGTTGGCCTTTTTCTTCGTCGGGCTCGCGGTCGTATTCGGCGTGTTGACCGGGATCGGTGGTGCGTTGGAGGTCGGCCTCATCCGGAAGCTGTACGATCGGCCCCCAATCTATCAGATACTGCTGACGTTCGGACTAACGCTAATAATCGACGAGCTGATGCGGATCATCCTCCAGTTCTACGATCTCCAGCCGATGTCGGACTGGCAGCAGGCGCTGGGGACCAAGCCCGCCTTTCTCACCGAGACGCTGTCGCTCGGCCCGCTCTCGGCCCAGGGGCTCGCGCTTTTCGAGATACTCATGGGCTTGCTGACAGTGATCGGCATCTGGGCGTTTCTCACCCGAACGCGGTACGGCCTGTTCATCCGGGCCGGGAGCGAAGACGACGAGATGGCGGCCGCGCTCGGGATCGACGTCCGACAGGTGTTCACCGTCGTGTTCGCGCTCGGGATCGGCGTCGCCGGCGCGGCCGGGATGTTGCTCATGTGGGACAGCCTCTGGGCCGCGAGCGTGCCGCTCGGGGCCGAGACACTCCTGCCGGCGTTCGTCGTCGTCATCGTCGGCGGTCTCGGGACCTTCCGGGGAACAGTCGTGGCGGCGTTGCTCGTCGGCATGACTGACGCGGTGATGACCTGGTGGTTCGTCCACGAGATCCGGTTCTCCGGGCTTCCCGAGTTGACCATCTTCCTCATCCTCGTGGGTGTGTTGATCGTCCGCCCGCAGGGCCTGTACGGCGTCGAGGGGGTGGGTGGCCATTAGCGACGATACCGCACCCGCTGATGCCCCGGACTCCTCGGGGGCTGCTGGTGGCGCGGACGCGGCGACCGCCACGGACACGGAGGCCTGGCAGTCGGCATGGCCAGTCAGGTACCTTCGCGACCACACCGCCCACGTGGCAGTCGTGTTGTTGTTCGCGGTCTACCCCGGCTTCTACCACGTAGCGACGTCGACGATCGGACTACCGGTTGAGGCGTTCCTGCCGCGGATCCAGACGATGACGCCGGTTCTCTACTTCGGGCTGTTCGCGATATCGTTTGACTTCATCTCGGGATACACTGGCTACCTCTCGTTCGGTCACGCCGTGTTCTACGGGGCCGGCGCGTACCTGATCATTCTGATCGCCAACGGGAAGATTCCGCTGCTCGCCGCGGGCACGCCGTTCATGATTTCGCTGGTGTTCGCGGCCGTCCTGGCTGCGGTCATCGCCGTCCTGATCGGGCTGGTGTCGTTCCGGCTGACCGGGGTCTACTTCGCGATGATCACTCTCGGGTTCGCACAGGTCGCGTACGTCCTGATGCGCGACTGGGACTACGTCGCGGTCGCTCCTCGCGACGGTCCCGCGGTCTCCAGCCAGACCCACCCGACCGGGTTCGAGATCGGTATTCCGTACGTCGACAGCCTCAACTTCGCGATCGGAGAGCTGTACGGCTCCGGCCTCGCGGGCTTTCTCGGCGTGTTCGACCTCTCCTCGACTGTGGTCTCGTTCTACATGATCGGGGCGGTCGTGTTAGTTTGTTACCTGGCGATGCAGCGAATCATCCACTCGCCGTTCGGCCGCGTGATGATCGCCATCAGGGAGAACGAGGAACGAGCCAGGGCAATCGGCTACAACACCTACTACTACAAACTCGTTGCGTTCGCGTTCAGCGGCGCGTTCGCCGGTATCGCGGGAGGACTCCTCGCTGGATACCGCCGATCGGTCACCCCGGAGGACACCTTCTTCTTCCTCGCGACCGGCGACGCGCTGCTGTCGAGCATCATCGGCGGTCTGGGAACGCTTGCTGGCCCGCTGTACGGACGGCTCTTTCAGGAAGGGCTAGGTGAGTTTCTCTCGAAGGAAGGGGCCGGTGGCGGACTGCTGCCCTTGCTCCAGGCGGGCCTCAGCGAGGGTATCCTCCAGTTCAGCCTATTAGGGATGACCATCGAAGGGATGATCGACGCGTTCCTCAACGGCCACGCGAGCCTCTACGTCGGGATCGTGTTCGTTCTGTTCGTTCTGTACGTCCCGCACGGACTGCTGGGGACGCTTCGCGAACAACTCGGCGGGAAACTAGCTACGGTCGTTTCCGACCGGCTGTTCGGCGGTGACCGGTCGTGACCGTCGGCGTGACCGGTGAGGGAATCTACCTCCCCGACCGGACGGTGACTGCCGCCGACATCGCCGACAGGAGCGGGATTCCGGAGGACGTCGTCGCCGAGAAGATGGGCGTGCGGCGAAAACACGTCTGCCCCCCTGACGAGGACCACGTCTCGGAGATGTGCGTGCGAGCGGCCGAGCCAGCGCTCGCCGAGGCAGGTGTCGAGGCAGATGAGCTGGATCTCGTCTTGTACCACGGGAGCGAGTACAAGGACTACGTCGTCTGGCCGGCCGCCGCGTCTATCGCCAACAGCCTCGGGGCACACTCGGCGTTCGCGACCGAGAGTTACACGCTCTGTGCCGGCGCGCCGGTGGCGATCCGAACCGCGGCGGCCATGCTGGAAGCAGATCATATCCAGTCCGCGCTGCTGGTCGGCGCGAGCCGCGAGGAGGACCTGGTCGACTACGGCAACGAGGACAGTTCGTTTATGTTCAACTTCGGGAGCGGTGGCTGTGCGACGGTGCTGGAAGCCGATCCCGCCGATCCGCTGGCGACGGTCCGCGCCAGTGCCGCTCAAACGGATGGTAGTTTCGCCGACGACGTGATCATGCCGGCAGGCGGTAGCCGTCACCCGCCATCAGAAGAGACCGTTCGGTCGGGGATGCATACCCTCGACGTCCCCGACTACGAACGGATGAAAGAACGACTGTCCGAGGTGACGCTCGCGAACTTCACCGAGGTGGCTGATACGGCGCTGGCCCGCTCGGGATATGGCCGCGACGACGTCGACTTCCTGGCACTAACCCACATGAAGCGATCGTTCCACGAAACGTTAACAGAGGTTTTCGGCCTAGATCCGGATCAGCACGTCTACCTCGACGAAACGGGACACATACAGAGCGTCGATCAGGCCCTTGCCCTCGAGATCGCACGCGACCGTGACTGGCTCGAGGCGGGTGACGTCGTCCTCTTTCTCGCCGCGGGGACAGGCTACACCTGGGCAGCGACGGTTCTGGAGTGGCGAGGTCGGGATCGTCCCGCCGGAAAACGGTGAGTTGCTGGCCGATCGGCTCCCGAATGCGGAACTGCTGACGTTCAGAAACGCGCCGCACCTGTTTTTCGTCGAAGAAGCGATACAGGTCAACGAACATCTGACGGTCTTCCTCGAAGACGTTCACGCTATACGGAGCGCAGTCGTGGCGAGTCAGCGCCCCGGCCGCTGTCGGGGAACCGACGATACAGTCCCCAGCCGATAACTGGTTACCCGTTCTAGGTCCGGTATGGCGCTGGGTACCCGCCGGACGGCGCAGTATCTCGGAGCTGTCGCGCTGGTCACCATTGTGTTCACGCTCGCGTACAACACTGGACTTAGTGTTTGGGAGGGGAGGTCCCAGCCGCTGTACCAGTCCCTTGAGGTGGTGTTCCAGACGTTCACTACGACTGGCTACGGGGAGGACGCGCCGTGGTCGACGCTGCCGATGAACTTGCTGGTGATCGCGATGCAACTGTCCGGTATCGCGCTCGTACTCGCCGCCGTCGACGTCTTCGCCGTCCCGTGGCTTCAGGACGCCCTCGCACCAGCTCCACCCTCGGAGATCACTGCTGTGCAAGACCACGTCGTCATCTGCGGGTTCTCGCCGCGGACGGATGCGTTCATCTCGGAACTGGACGCCCGCGATAGGGAGTACGTCCTGCTCGAATCCGACGACGAACTGGCGGCCGACCTCTACGAGTCGGGCTATCGGGTCGTCCACGGCGATCCCGAGTCGGCAGGCGCTCTGAATCGGGTCGGCGTCGAGTCGGCGACCACGGTCGTCGCGGACGTGGCCGACGACAGCAACGCGAGCATCGCGTTGGCGGCGGCGGACCTCGATCCGACGATCGAGGTGATCACGCTCGTCGAAGAGGCCGGACTCGCGCAGTACCACGACGTCGCCGGGGCGACGACGACGCTATCGCCGCGGCAGTTGCTCGGTGGGCACCTCGCAAGAGAGGTCGTGACGCCGGTCGAGACGATCGCCGAATCGGGCGTCGAGATAAGCCCCGACGTCCAGCTGGTCGAACTCACAGTCAGATCGGGGAGCGATCTCGCTGGTCACACCTTCAGCGATACCGGGCTCGGAGAGCGCTTCGGTGTGGACGTGGTCGGAGCCTGGTTCGACGGTGAGTTCCAGAGCCCGGTCGGGCCGGACGCCAGGCTGACCGACGGGACACGACTGCTGGTCGCCGGTGCGGACGAACAGCTCTCCGCCCTAGCGGAGGCGACTACTGCGACCGTGCGACGACTGACTGGCGACGAGATCGTCGTCGCTGGCTACGGTGATTCGGGTCAGGCTGCCGTGGACGCTCTTCACGGGGATACCTCAGTGACGGTTCTCGATATCGAGGACGACGAAGGCGTCGACGTGGTCGGTGACGCCCGGGATCCAGCAGTACTCGAACGGGCCGACATCGACGACGCGACCGCGCTTATCGTCACCGTCGGCGACGACACGGCGGCGATCTTCACCACCCTGATCGCCCGAGAACTGAACCCTTCGCTGCGGATCGTCGTCCGTGCCAACGAGGAGGCCGACGTCCAGAAGCTCTACCGGGCGGGCGCGGACTTCGTCCGGTCACTGGCGACCGTCAGCGGTCGGATGCTCGTCTCGACGGTCCTCGAGGACGAAGACGTCCTGTCTTACGATACGCGGGTGAACGTCGTCCAGCTGCCGGCGGGCGCGCTGGCTGGTCGAACGATCGTCGACGCTGACGTCCGCACTGCAACGGGGTGTACGGTGCTCGCGATCGTTCGGGACGGCCAAGCGATCACGGACTTCGATCCGGCGGCGGAGACGATCCGGGTTGACGACGAGCTGGTGATCGCGGGGACCGACGAGGCCGTGTCGCGATTCGAGCGACAGTTCGGACGATGAACCCATCGACTGGCTTCGGGTCCGGATCCCTCGCGGGTAGGCTCGACGGCGAAAAGTAGCCGTGATGACGGGACTATCACTCGACGAGCAGGTATATCGCGACGAGAACGCCGGCGAGAACCGCCAGCGAGCCCAGGAGAACGGCGGTGTTGTCGAGGACGACAGCAGCGATGAGCGCGATCACAAGCGCGAGACCGCCGAGGACGAGCACGAGCAGTTCGGGACGCTCGGCCAGTCCCAATCCCGACGACTGGGTGGGGCGGTTCTGTGCGGGCGTCTCCTGTGGCTGGGGACGGGATAGCGACTCGTCGACGGTCACTTCCTGCTTCTCTTCGGGCGGCTGTTCGAGGACGACGTCGACGTAGCGCGTCGTCGCGCCGTAGGCGGTGACGACTTTGAGTTTCCCGCGAATGGGACCGGTCCCCTTGACGTCGACGTGGACGCGACGCATAGATTCGCTCTCGACGTGGTGGTTGTTCGCCTCCAGGCTCGCGACTTCCGAGAGCGCGTCGTCCAGGTGCAGGTGGACGTGGACCGACTCACCGTGGTTCTGCAGGACCACGTCGAACGGGCCAGTTACCTCGACCGCGTTGGGGACGTCTAACCCGTGGAGTTCCGAACGGTTGACGTGGACCGGCAGCGTCTCTGTCACGTCCGGGAATGTGCGCGGACAGTAGAAAAAGGTTCATACTGTCGGTTGTAAGTTTATAAACACGTCTACCCTCTCGGACGACGAACGACTTCACGAACGTGCAGCCGGCAATATCAGGCCGGTGTCTCCTCGCGCATGTCCGGCGGCAGGAGGTTCGGGATGCCGTCCTCGATCGGGTACGTTTCTCCGCAGTCGGTGCAGGTCAGTGTCCCCGTAATGATCTCCTCGTCGTCGTTGCGTTCCTCGACGTCGAGTTCGAGTTCGGATTTGTCCAGCGGGCAGCAGATGATGTCCAGCAAGTCCTCGTTCATACCACCCTCTCGGGGTCGCCCCGTCAAAAAGCCCCCGGAGCGACCGAGCACTCTCGAAGGAGTTCCTAGAGTAATTTTGAATATAGTTTGGTGCCACTCCGAGAAGACCTTGAAAAATCTACTTTATCCGGTCCGGGGAACCCGTTCGATGGGGGAAACCTCATAGTGATTACTGTAACGATTTACCGGTGCGACCGCACGACGCCGTGCGGTCGACCCGGAACAGACTTACAGTAATCACTATCAGACCACAGATGACACCGAATCCAACGCGCCGACACCTGCTCAAGACCGGTGCCGCCATTGGGGCGAGCACGTTCGCGGTCGGAGCAATCGGTACAACAGCAGCGAACCCGGGGAAAGGTGACGAGAAAGGGAAGGGCACGTCGTTCGGCCGCGTCTACGCCGATGACGTTCTCTGGCGGACCAAGGTCGCGACGGTTCTGGACGAGCGACCCGATCCCGAGGACAGAATCTACTTCCTGCACGACGGCGAAAAGCCGATCGTGGCTAACGAAGATGCGAGCGACGCACAGTTGTCGCCGTTCGTCTCGGAATCGTCGCCCGGTGACCGTGACTGGAACGGCGGCCAGTGGACGCACTTCAGCGCGAAAGTGGCGGATATCGAAGCGTTCAACCGAGACGCACCGTTCACGAACGACGTTGCGGTTCTCGACGCGGATTACACCAAGGTAGAACTCGGTCGTCCCGGCTTCGGCCCTCCGAACTACTTCGTCTGTCCGCTGAACGGTCGCGCCTGAGCGGTCGGTTT
>JAZKRQ010000071.1:0-13333 GCA_036628575.1 Halapricum sp. | reverse complement strand
TCATCCACACGGCCCGCGAGAACCACGACATGACCTATATCGTGTTCAACAACGAAATCTTCGGGCTGACGAAGGGGCAGACCTCCCCGACCTCGCCGAAGGGGCACAAGTCCAAGACACAGCCGTCCGGTAGCGCGAAGGCGCCGCTACGACCGCTCAGCCTTTCGCTGTCGGCCGGCGCATCCTACATCGCCCGCACGGCTGCGGTCAACCCCAACCAGGCCAAGGAGATCATCGCCGAAGCCATCGAACACGACGGCTTCGCCCATATCGACTTCCTGACGCAGTGTCCGACCTGGAACAAGGACGCCAAACAGTACGTCCCGTACACGGACATACAGGAAAGCGACGACTACGGCCACGACATCAACGACCGGGCCGAAGCCGCCGAGGCGATGTACGACGCCGAGTCCAAGCTCTACGAGGGCGAGATCCTCACCGGCCGGTTCTACGTCGACGACGAGCGCCCCTCCTACACCGAGGAGAAGCAAGCGATCGGCGAGATACCCGATGAGCCGCTGGCCGAGCGGTACTTCGACGAGAACGCCGAATGGGATCGGACCTACGATCTCATCGATAAACATAAATAACGGTCGGTTGGAACGAACCACCCTTTCCCGTTCGCAAGGTATTTTTTCACGGACCGGAAATAAACGTCTATGAGCGTAGAGTCTACAGCGGATCGGATCCTCGCCGTCCTGGAAGAGGACGCCCAGGCCTCATACGCGGAGATCGCCGAGCGGGCCGACGTCTCGAAGCCAACCGTCAGAAAGTACATCGACAAACTCGAAGACGAGGGGGTGATTGTCGGCTACTCCGCGGACGTCGACCCGAAGAAACTCTCCAGCCAGTCTATCGCGATGGTCGGTATCGACGTCGAGAGCGAACGCTACGTCGAGGCGACTCGCGCCCTTCGCGAGGTCGATGAGATCGAAGCTCTCTATACGTCCAGTGGCGATCACATGTTGATGGCCGAGGTCCGGGGTCGTGACGGGGAGGAACTGGGGGATATCATCGAGGAATCGGTTCTAAGTATCGACGGCGTGACGGCCGCACATCCGTCGTTCTTGCAGGAACGGCTCAAGTGATAGTGATTACTGTAGCGATTTACCGCTACGACCGCACGACTGCGTGCGGTCGATGTGGAACAGACCTACAGTAATCACTATGAGTCCAGCAACGACGGCCTTTTGCCGCTGTAGTCTGAACCGCAGTGCATGCGCGCGCGGCTGGTGGCGGGGTCCAGCGTACTCGCTCGCGAGTTGATCGAACGCCTCGCCGATGGATACCGACCCCTCATCGTCTGCAGCGAGGATACGGCTTTTATCGACGCGATCAGTGAGAGCGCACCGAGCGTCACGACCCAGAACGGTGATCCGACCGACGAGACCGTCCTCGGAACGATCGAAACCGACGTCTGTAGCGTTCTCGCACTCGATTCGGATCCATCGAAGACGGCTGCTATCGTTCGAACAGCCGGGGCGACGTTTCCCGACACGTTCAAGCTGGGTTATATCGATGAAAACCCGGATGCGGTGACGCGTGCGGCAATCGAGGACGGTACGGATCGGGTCGTCGACAGAGCGACAGCGGCGACGGAAGCGGTCGTGGATCGTCTGAGCGACGCAGGAGATCGTTTGCGGAATCTCCAGCGCGTGCTGGCAGCGGGTGACGGACCGCTGGCGATCGTCATGCACGATAACCCGGACCCGGACGCCATCGCGAGCGCCATCGCGCTCCAGCGGCTCGCGAAGCTGGCCGGACGCGACGCCGAAGCGTGTTACTTCGGTTCGATCTCCCACCAGGAGAACCGCGCGTTCGTCAACCTCTTGCACATCGAACTGACGAACCTCGAAGCCGGGGAAGACCTCTCGGAGTACGGCGGCTTCGCGCTGGTCGACCACTCTCGGCCGGGTATCAACGATCAACTTCCGGAAGACACGCCGATTGAGGTCGTCATCGACCACCATCCGCCGCGCGGCCCGGTCGAGGCCGAGTACCTCGACCTCCGGAGCGACGTCGGCGCGACGAGTACGCTGCTGGTCGAGTACCTCCAGCAGTCGGCTATCCAGATCGACGAGACCGTGGCGTCGGCGCTACTGTTCGGAATCCGGATCGACACCGACGAGTTCCGCCGCGAGGTCTCATCGACGGACTTCGAGGCCGCCGCAGCACTGATGCCGGCGGCGGATCTGGAGACGCTCCAGCGCGTCGAGAGCCCGAGCATGTCGCCCGAGACCCTGGAGACGATCGGACTCGCGATTCGCAACCGTTCGCGGCACGGCCCCGTCGTCATCACCGGCGTCGATCGACTCCACGACCGGGACGCTCTAGCCCAGGCAGCCGACCGGCTGTTGAACATCGAGGGCGTCACGACGACGCTCGTCTACGGGATCGACGACCGGACGGTCTACATCTCGGCCCGGACGCGGGGTGCCGATCTCGATCTTGGGGAGGCGCTTCGAGATGCGTTCGGACAGATCGGCAGCGCCGGCGGTCACGCCGATATGGCCGGTGCCCAGATCGAAATCGGGAGTTTCGAACACGAGGACGAGCCGCGGGCCGATGTCGTCGAGGCGATCGTCGCGGACCGGTTCCTCGGCGTCCTGGAGGCACGCTGGAACCGTCCGATGGATACCGAAACCGGGGACAAATACCTCGTCGAGGAGGAGCCGGGCGATCGGGACGTGGTCGTCTTACCACCGGACGCCGAGTCGATTGAGGACTAAATGTCTGACGTGGGGTTTTTCAGTCAGGGTACCGTCAGTTGGATCGATGGCCAGTTCCGATGGGTCGCTGACAGTCGAGGAGTACATGACGCGTGACGTCTCGACAGTCACCCCGACCGCGACGGTCGGCGAGGTATCGCGTCGGATCGCTGACAGTGACGATCACAGCGGTCTCCCCGTCACCGACAACCGGCACGTCGAAGGGTTCGTCAGCGCGAGCGATCTCCTGTTGGCCGACGACGAAACCCCGATCCGAGACGTCATGAGCACCGATCTGATGGTCGCACACCCGGACATGGATCTCGACGACGCCGCCAGGGTAATCCTGCGGTCAGGAATCCAGCGACTGCCCGTCGTCGACGACGACGGCGATCTGGTTGGGATCATCGCCAACACTGACGTCATCCGCAGCCAGATCGAGCGGGCGACGCCCGACAAGGTCGAGGAACTCCAGGAGACGATCGAGGACGTCCACGGGGTCGAGACCAGCAGGGACCGACGGGACATCGCCCTCTCCGAGTTGCGACCGACACAGACCCGCGTCTACGCCGACGAACTCGAAGGGCGGAGTTACGAACTCGAACGCGGGCTAGCCGAGCCGCTGGTCGTCGTCGACAACGACGGTGAACTGTTGCTGGTGGACGGTCACCACCGGACGACCGCGGCCAGCCAGCTCGGCATCGAGGAGATGGAAGCGTACGTCATCGCCGTCGACACGCACGTCGACCTGGAAATGGCCAAAACGTCCAACGAGGAGGAGCTCCAGTCGATCGACGACATCACGATCGTCGACTACGCTCGCCACCCGCTGGTCGAGACGACCGAACGGATGGGCGAAGGCGACGAGTGAACTCGTTCGCGACGTCGCAGTCGAACACCCGACTGGCACGACAGATAGCAGAAACGACAGTATCCGGAGATATTCTCCGCATCCAACATCCGTGATAAATCAGTAGCCGTCGAATACTTTCATACCATTGTCGCGCGTTCACACGGATAGAGTCCATTATGGTAGATGATGTAAGTTCCGAACTGGAAGCACGGCTCCCCGACCAGGACTACTATCGACCGCCGCCGGAGTTCGTCGGGCAGGCCAACGTCAGCGACCCGGATATCTACGACCGCTTTGCGGATTTCCCGGAGGGCTTCGAGGAGTACGCCGAGATGCTGGAGTGGGAGACACGGTGGGACGGGGTACTGGACGACTCGAACCCGCCGTTCTACGAGTGGTTCGTAGGCGGGGAACTGAACGCCTCGTACAACTGCATCGACCGCCATCTCGACGAACGCAAAAACCAGACGGCCCTGCTGTGGGAAGGCGAGGACGGCGAACAGCGAAACATCACCTATCAGGACCTCTACCGCGAGGTGAACAGGATGGCCGCGGCACTGGAGGACGTCAGTGTCGGGGAAGACGACGTCGTGACGTTGCACCTCCCGATGCTGCCGGCGTTGCCGATCACGATGCTAGCCTGTGCACGCATCGGAGCGCCCCACTCGGAAGTGTTCGCGGGCTTCTCCGCGCAGGCGCTGGCCGACCGGATCGACGACGCTGGCAGCGACGTGGTCGTCACCGTCGACGGTTACTACCGACGCGGCGATCTCCTCCACCACAAGGAGAAAGCCGACAAGGCCTGCGAACTGGCTGATCACGACGTGGAAACGGTCCTGGTCTGGGAACGCCACGAGGGGCAACTTCACGAAGAGGCCGAGCTGGAAGACGGACGGGACGTCCTCGTCTCGGAGCTGTTGGCCAACAACGAACGCGTCCGGGTCGACCCGGTGACACGGGACGCCGAGGACCCGCTGTTCCTGATGTACACCTCCGGAACGACCGGCGAGCCGAAAGGGTGTCAGCATCGAACGGGCGGCTACCTGGCCTACGCCACCGGGACCAGCAAGTACGTCCTGGACATCAAACCCGAGGACACCTACTGGTGTGCGGCAGACATCGGCTGGATCACCGGCCACACCTACATCGTCTACGGCCCGCTGTCGCTCGGCACGACCAGCGTCATGTACGAGGGCGCGCCGGATCATCCCGACAAAAGCCGCATCTGGGAGCTGGCCGAGAAGTACGACGTTGACATCTTCCACACCTCTCCCACTGCGGTGCGGCAGTTCATGAAGTGGGGCGAGGAGTACCTCGAGGGGTACGACTTCGACTTCCGGCACATGACGACCGTCGGCGAGCCGATCCAGCCGGAGGCCTGGAACTGGTACTACGAGCAGATCGGCGACGAATCCGCGGTGATCGTCGACACCTGGTGGCAGACAGAGACTGGCGGCCATCTCATCACGAACTTGCCCGCCCTGGATGACATGAAACCCGGCAGCGCTGGTAAGGCCGTACCGGGCATCCAGCCAGCGATCTACGACGACCGCGGCGACGAGATCGAGCCCGCCAGCGGCCGGGCGGGCAACCTCGTCATCGAACGCCCCTGGCCCGGAATGCTCCAAACTGTATACGGTGATGACGAGCGTTTCATCGACGAATACTGGCGGGATTTCTCTGAGACGGACAGCGACGACCCGGACGACTGGGTGTACAAGACCGGCGACGGTGCCGTCCACGACCGGGACGGCTACTTCCGCATCCTCGGCCGGCTGGACGACGTGATGAACGTCGCCGGCCACCGCCTGGGGACGATGGAACTGGAATCGGCGGTCTCGGAGGTCCAAGAAGTTGCCGAGGCCGCTGTCGTCTCACGTAGCGATCCCGAAAAGGGAGAGGTGCCGGACGTCTACGTCACGCTCCGTGAGGGCGTCGATGCGGACGGTATCGAGGAGAAGCTCGTCACCGCGATCGAGGACAACATCGGGAAATTCGCGCGTCCGGGAAACGTCGTCGTCGTCGGAGACCTACCCAAGACCCGCTCGGGCAAGATCATGCGTCGACTGTTGGAGAACATCTCCAACGACAAGGACCTTGGCGACACGACGACTCTCAGGGATCCGAGCGTCCCCGAGCGAATCCGTGATCGAGTCCAGAGCGAAGACTAGACCTGTGCGTCGTCGAAGCGATCGGCGACATAGGCGACGACCAACAGGAGGACGCCCAACCCGAGTCCGATCGTCGAGACGCCGAAGATTACCATCCCGACCGGCGTCGGTGGGAGATCGATCACGAAAAACAGCGTCGGGTCGAGCCCCTCCGGGTTGATCGTCCCAAGAATAAATCCCATGAGAGCGGCGACCGAGACGACGGCGGCGTAAACGGCGTAGATCACTCGCCGCCCGGACCACGCGGTCTGTTGCTTTGACACACCCCCACTACGTGCCGGGAGCGATTAGGCTTTTCACTTCCGGCCCGAACCCGTGGGTATGTCCGACAAGGAACTGCTCCTGCTCGTGCTGGCTGCGATCGCGATCATGATGTTCGCCGCCGGGTTCGCGCTGCTACTCGGGTGAGTGTCGACAAAAGAGACGCGAGAGACTACTCGCTTGCGTCGTCTGCCTCTTCTTCGCCGCCGTCAGCGAGGACGAGGTCGTCTTCCATGCGGCGCTCGTTCCAGCGGAACTCCCGGCTGTAGAGGTCGTCTTCCTTGAGGTTCCATGGGTCGCCGTCGGTGACCTGCCGGCCCTCGCGCCACGATGCGACCACGTTCCAGACGAAGATGAGCTGCCCGATCAAGAGCAGGAACGCCCCCACAGTGGCAGACTGGTGGAGCACGGTGAACAGGTCGATCGGTCCGACCGACACCAGATTATAGGTGGCGTATCGGCGCGGCATGCCGAGATAGCCCAGAATGAGCATCCCGAAGAACGTGATGTTGGTACCGACCATCGTCAGCCAGAAGTGCCATTTACCCAGGGTCTTCTGGTACATCCGCCCCGTGTAGATCGGGAACCAGTAGTAGACGCCGGCGAAGATCGCGAACGCGATCCCACCCATGATGACGTAGTGGAAGTGCCCGACGACGTAGTAGGTGTCGTGGAGCAGGTAGTCGACGGGGATCGTCGCCAGGAAGACCCCGGTGACGCCGCCGATGATGAAGTTCGCGACGAAGCCGATCGAGAACAGCATCGGGGTGGTCAGCCTGATCTTGCCGTTCCACATCGTCGTGATCCAGTTGAACGTCTTGACGGCGCTCGGTATCGCGATCGCTAACGAAACCGCCATGAACGAAACCTGTAGACGTGGGTCGATCCCGGTCGAGAACATGTGGTGAGCCCACACGCCGAAGCTCAGGACGCCGATTGCCAGCGTCGAGTAGACGACGAACTTGAACCCGAACAGTTTGCGCCCGCTAAAGCGGGGGATGATGTAACTGATCAGTCCCATCGGTGGGAGCACCAGTATGTACACTTCAGGGTGGCCGAAGAACCAGAACAGGTGCTGCCAGAGGATCGCACCACCGCCCGCGGTGGCGAAGAACGTCGTCCCGACGTTGCGATCGAGTAACAGCATGACGAGCGCGCTACCCAGCAGCGGGAACGCGAACAGGATCAGTCCCGACTGGGTGAGCATCGTCCAGGAGAAGATGTCCAGGTTCGCCCAGGTGACCTCCTCGTCGCGCTCGGTGAAGATGGTCGCGATGAAGTTGATCGCCCCCATCGTCGCCGAGATGCCGGTGAGGTGCAGCCCGAGTATCATCAGGTCCGCACCGATCATCGGCTGTTCGGCCGACAGCGGCGTATACATCGTCCAGGAGGTCTGTGAGGCCTCCATCCCCGGAATCAGGAAGCCGCCCCAGATCAACAGGGCGCCCGGCGGGAGCAGCCAGAACGCGATGGCGTTGATCCGCGGGAACGCCATGTCGTCGGCCCCGATCAAAAGCGGGATGAAGTAGTTGCCGAAGGCTGCGATGATCGGCGTCCCGAACAGGAACAACATGGTAATCCCGTGACTGGTCAGCAGAGAGTTGTACATCGACGCCGACATGATGTCCTCCCCGGCCCAGAGCAGTTCCGTCCGCATCAGGACGACCATGATCCCGCCGACTGCGAACGCGACCAGCGCGAACGCCCCGTAGAGGATGCCGATGTCCTTGTGATCGACCGTCGTCAACCACCGCGTGATCCCGCCCGGTTTCTCGGAGTGTCCGTAGCCGGTCTCCTCACCGGCGAGACCGCCGCCGCTACCCGTCGCTGGCCTGTATGACCGCCAGTTCTCCATGCGGGTGAGAAGCGCGGCGACGGAGATGAGGAGGACCCCCATCAGTACAGTTATCGCGATCTGTCCGCTTGCCATATTCCCCCCTCGGGTCTGGGGGGTAAAGAAACATTAGGGTCGAACGGCGATTTGTAATCAATAGATTCCCCCTATATTAGGGGATATTTAACTAGACTGAACAGCATTGAAATACGCTGTCTCGTTCGCGCAGGCGTGAAGTCGATACCAGTCGTCGGATCGTCGTTTGGTCGGGAGCGCCCCGGTCAGGCCGCGTCGGACTCGCCGTCGGTTTCGTCGGGCTGGACTGTCGCAGTCTCTGCGTGGACGCCGGGCTCCTTTTCGGCGCCGGCGATTGCCTTGCCGGCGTAGTAGGTCAGGACCGCAAGCAGGACGAACGTCGTGAAGACGATCGCAATCTGGACGGTCGAGAGTACGGAGTCGAACGCGAACGGACCCGGTGCATACACGAGGAACACGACGAGGAAGAACGCAAGCATGACCAGCGGGATGACGTTGACAGTCAGATCCAGCAGCGTATCCCGATCGAAAGTGCGCGAATTCATACTGAATTGCTAGGCGACCCGGATAAATAGGTTGTTGGTACCGGTCAATGCGTCGGGTGCTGACCGAGTTGGCCGGCGATTCCCGTCCCGATCAGAGCGAATCCCGCCGCGCCGATCGCCAGCCCGCGGCTGGGCAGTCTGTGGCCGCTGATGTTCGGCTCCTCGATGGCCGCGAGCGCCAACTCGGTCCCGATGCTTCCGCCGAGCGCAACCAGTCCCGCGCCGACGACGACGAGTGCGATGCCGACGTAAGCCGTTGTCTTCCAGAGGTGGGCGACGTAGGCGGATTCGGTCAGGATGCCGGCGACGCTGCCGCCAAAGAGCAGTACGCCGCCGACCGCGACGGGGAATAGTCCCATAAACAGACCGATTTCCGACAGCGCGAACCCGAGGGCGACGAACAACGGCCAGGGGCTGGCCGTCCGATATCGGTCGCTGACGCCCGCTCTTTCGCTCATAGGCCCCGATTGGCGACCCAGGGGAAAAGGCCCACCGGTCCCGGAAATCGAGCCCGTCCGGGCGCAAAGTATTTGGCCCGCATGGGACTTGTCCAAGACAATGACGACGCGCACGGCCGACCGACTGGACGACTGGGAGTCGCGTCCGTTCACCGATGGCTACGAGGGACTGCGGACGCTTTCCGACCGGTCGTTCTCCGGCGCGGTCACGGCAGGTCGCGCGACTCTGTATATGCTCAACGGCACGGTCGTCGGCATCCTCGACGGGTCGATCGAGGACTTCGAGGACGCGACCGGAACGATCCACGAAGCACCGACGCCCGCACTCCCCCTGCTGGCCGTGATGCAGGAGCGAAACGACGAGGTACGGGCGAAATACTACACCGAGGACACGCCGCTACAGGAGGCCGACGAGAAACTGAGCGACGGCGGATTTACCGGCTACATCGAGCTCTCGGAGAACATCCTCAGCGGCGATTACTACGTTGTCTATCAGGGTGGCAAGTCCATGAGCGTCGCCTTCGTCGGCGAGAGCGAGCGCCTGATCAGTGACGACGAGGCATTCGAACAGGCCGACGAGGAAGTCGGTATCTACGAGGTCCGGCCGGTATCGGTCGAACCGATCGTGATACCCGAACCCGAAGATTCTGCCGCTGCGACGGCGACAACGGACTCGGCCACCGAACCGGAGACCGCCGACGAGACAGCGGACGACGGAGTCACGATCGGAGACGACGAGCCGCCCTCCGATAAAGATCCGGAAGACGAGAGCGTCGAAACAGGAACGGAGAATCGCACGTCCGGGCCGGCCGAGAACGATCCACAGCCCGAAGAGGCGGATCAACGCGACCGGGGCCGTGATGCCGACACGGAAGACCGTGGTGATCGAGACCGCACGGGGAGACGTGCTCGCGAGACCGAGTCTGGAAGCGCGCAAACAGATCGGAAAACGCCCGAAACGACCGACCGCCGGCAGTCACGAGAACGGGCAGCCGATAAGGACGCCGCTCCAGAGTCACACGGCGGGCGCGAACGCGCAGAGCCGAGTGGAGAACATCGTGAATCCACGACCGGACGGTCTGACGAGCCCGGCTCACCGGAGCGTCGAGACGATCCGACGACGGGCCGTCGCGATCGTGATCCGATAACCTCCGCCGAACAGCGCGATCGACAGCCCCGACGGGACACACCGGAGTCGAACCGTCGCGGTTCGTCATCGCCCCGGGACGATTCCGGTCCCGGACGCGGCATCGCAGGGGGAGCAGGGTCCGCAGACGAATCGGCGACGCCGACCGGTAACAGCGGGGCCGACACGAGTTCGGAGGATACGTCCCTGGAGCGACGGGTTATCCCGTCAGTCGACCCGGATCGGACGTGGACGCCGAATGACGATCGGTCCGCTGGGGGCGGCATCGACACCCAACGGGACACTTCGGCCGGCGAGTCGGCGTCGCGATCCGCGACCCAAAGATCGGAACGCGCTCGCGAGGCGTCGCCAGGACGGCAGGCAGAAATCGAGTCGGAACTGCAGGACGCAGAAGCCGAGATTGCCGAGCTGGAACGGCGGATCGACGAACTGCAGGCAGAGCAGACGAACCTCGAGACCGAGCGGGACGATCTGGCTGCCGAACGCGACGAGTTGCAGGCGGAACTGAAACGGGTTCGCGAGGAGCGTGACGACCTCCAGGCGGAGGTTGAGGACCTCCGATCGCAAGTGGCCGATCTAGAGCAGCGACTCGAACGGGCCGGTGGCGAGGCGGCCACCGCGGAGACGACGCTCACCCCCAGGGAGGCGATCGATGGGACGAACCTGTTCATCCGCTACGGTTCGAAAGGTGACGACACGCTGAAAGCCGCCCACGACGGGACCGCCAAGGCCGACGCGGTCAACGAGAACCTCAATCTGGAGTATCACACGCAGTTCGACGCCGCCGAAGCGGCAGTCGACGGTCAGTCATACGACGAGTTCCTGACCGGGACAATCCACTATCGGTTCGTCGAGTGGGTCGTCCGTGAGCTGCTGTACGAGATCCACGACACCGGCCACCGGGATGCGCTCGCGGACCTGTACGACGCGATCCCGAAGATAGATCGGGCAGAACTGAACGCCTCGATCAGCGTCACATATACCGAAAACGGGGAAGAGCAGCGTACGCAGGAGGCCTTCGACGTCGTGTTGCGCGACCGGATGGGTAACCCCCTCGTTGTGATCAACCTCAACGATTCTCGCCAAGCCGCGACCGGCGAGATGATGTCGACGCTCGTGACGGCGGCCACCCGTGTTGGCGAGTCGAGCGAGCGGCTCGCCGGGGCGTTTCTCGTCACGTCGAGTTTCTTCGACCCGGACGCACTCGAGACAGCCTCGGAAGCGACCGGCGGCGGAATACTCAGCCGTGACAAACGCGAGAGTTTCGTTCGATTATCGCGAAAAGACGGTTTCCACCTCTGTCTGGTCGAGTCACGTGACGGTGACTTTCACCTGGCGGTGCCGGAGCTTTAGACGCGCGTCGATCCGCGAGTAGGTTAGTTCTCGGCCTCTGCCGCCTCGTCGATCTTCATTCCCTCGAGCTTCTCAATGATGTGGTCGATCTTGCCGTCGAGATCTTCGACGAACTCACCTGTCTGCTCAGTCGTGATCGCTCCCTGACTGGATGGCTCGATGAGGTTCTCTTCCTCGAGGACGCGAAGCGAGTAGCGCACCTTGTGGTGTGGGTAGCCGGTCTCGTTGGACATCTTCACGATTCCGATCGGTTCGTTCTCGATGACCATCCGAAGTACCTGCAGATGGCGCTCCAGCATGTCGACTTCCTTCTCAAGCCGGTCTATCATGGCATTTGTTAACTTGTATGCCCAGGGTTTAAAGGTTGCTGTCTTCACCGACAAAAATCGCTACATTGAATTACGCAGTTCCGCTATTTAGAGGTTGTGATATATTCACTAGCAGTCAAGAACAGTATACGATGACGATTGCGGATGGGTCGGGACCGAAATCTGTTTACCCGGGTGGTGGGAAATCCGCTGTGATGACTGTCACGATCGTCGGCTCGCAGCTCGGCGACGAGGGGAAAGGCGGCGTCGTCGATCTCTACGGCGACGCTGCTGATATCGTCGTCCGCTATCAGGGTGGCGACAACGCCGGACACACCGTCGTCGAGGACGGCGAGACGTACAAACTCTCGCTGGTCCCCAGCGGCGCGGTTCGGGGCAAGACCGGCATTCTAGGCAACGGTTGCGTCGTTAACCCACGGACGCTGTTCGAAGAGATAGACTCGTTGCGGGAACGCGGGCTCGATCCGGACGTCCGCGTTGCCGAGCGGGCGCACGTGATCATGCCGTTCCATCGCGTGCTGGACAACATCGAGGAGGACGTCAAAAGCGAGGACGACCAGGAGGTCGGCACCACCGGCAGGGGTATCGGCCCGACCTACGAGGACAAGGCCGGCCGTCGCGGCGTCCGGATCGGCGATCTGCTTGACCCAGAGGTACTTCGGGAACGTCTGGAGTACGTCGTCCCCCAGAAGCGAGCGGTCGTCGAGGAAGTCTACGGGCTCGATCCCGACGACCTCGACTATCCGAAGGCCTTCGACGTGGAGGCACTCCACGAGGAGTTCAGCGAGTTCGGTCGCCGCCTAGAGGGATCGACTGTCAACGCCAGCACGTTCCTCGCGGAGGCCAGGTCCGAAGGCAAGAACGTCATGCTCGAGGGCGCCCAGGGCACGCTCATCGACATCGACCACGGCAACTATCCCTACGTTACCTCCTCGAACCCGACCGCTGGCGGGGCCTGCGTCGGCAGCGGTCTCGCACCAGGGGTCGTCGGTGAGGGCGAAGTAATCGGGATCGTCAAGGCATACCTGACCCGTGTCGGCAGCGGCCCCATGCCCACGGAACTTGGCGGTGTCGTCGGTGACACGCCCGGCTACGAGGAACAGGGCGAAGGCGAGAACGAGGAACTCGCGACGTACATCCGCGAAGAGGGCGACGAATACGGGACCGTCACCGGCCGTCCCCGCCGCGTCGGCTGGCTCGACATGCCGATGTTGCGCCACGCGGCCCGTGTCTCCGGGTTCACGGGCCTGGCCGTCAACCACGTCGATACCCTGGCCGGACTTGACGAGATCACGGTCGGCCACAGTTACACGCTCGACGGCGAAAAGCTGGAGACGATCCCCGCGACCACCGAGCAGTGGGCGCGCTGTGAAGGGAACTTCCGGACCTTCGACGGTTGGCCCGAACAGGACTGGGATGCCGTCGCCGAAGAGGGTTACGAGGCCCTCCACGAGAACGCCCGGGCGTACCTCGAATACGTCAGTGACGAACTCGACACCCCGATCTACGCGATCGGGATCGGCCCAGGCCGAGATCAATCGATCGTGCTCGAAGAGCCCGAGTACTAAAACAAAAAGGGTACAAAACCGACCGCTCAGGCGCGACCGTTCAGCGGACAGACGAAGTAGTTCGGAGGGC
>JAZKRQ010000070.1:0-13525 GCA_036628575.1 Halapricum sp. | reverse complement strand
GCGAAGCGGGGAGTCTCCACCAATCGAGCGGGGAACGGAGTGACCCGCAAGATAGTGCAAGCACACGCGGCGGAGGCGCGTTTCACCGGACGCGAGTGAGTGGAGTGAACGAGTCGTCCGGCCTTTTTCCCCAAGTTTTTGCGACGAGGGTGCCCACAGCGAACGGAGTGAGCAAGGACACCCGAGGAGGAAAAAGTGGCCGTGACGGCCACGAGATCGAGATCGTGCGGCGGTAGGGAGACTCCTGGCGAAGCGGGGAGTCTCCACCAATCGAGCGGGGAACGGAGTGACCCGCAAGATAGCGAGAGCAGAGGGTTTTCGGGCGGCACACGCTGACGTGCGACGTGACGCACGACAGCAGCGTGCAGGAACTTCTCGAGTCAACGAACCGTAGCAGTGTATCTGGCCACTATACTCGCGCGGTGAGCCGTGTCATCGGACGCGAACGTGTCACTCGCAGCGCTCGTAGGACGTGTGATCCCAGTGGAGCGTACTGGCAACGAGATAGAATCTGAGGGATATACACGTTTCCTCTCCCGAGATCAAATTCTCGGTTGTCACATTCGCTGCGTACTCCCCGGCCTGAACGTGGACCTCGTGGGTGCTCGCAACTTCGACCGGTTGCTCGAATACGGCAGTCGAGTTGCCTGACCCGGCCTGATCGAGCTGGCGTGACTCTTCGAAGACAGTCTCATCGCCGCGCTCGATCCGGACGGTGAACTCGTAGCCGCCGTCCCGGCGCTGGTTTTCGAGTTCGATGGCGGCGATTTCGGTGTCTGGCCCGAGCGAATCCCTGGAGAGGCAGCCGACACCGATACTGGAGAAGGCACCGCCGACAGCCGCGAGGACCTTGCGTCTCCGCATGTCCTGATGAGGTTTCTGGGCAAAAATAAATCTTCCCGCGAACCGAGTGCCTGGGCTCGCAATATCCGCTCTTCGAGGGTCCCGTTCGAACCTATCTTTTATTGAAACGCCCAAGGAATGTTTGCATACCACTATGGATCAGCGGGGTGAGATTGCCGTTCTCCATGTCGACGACGAACCAGCTCTCGCGGATACTGTCGCCACATTTCTCGAAAGTGAGGACGATCGATTCAACATCGATACTGCGATGAGCGCCAGTGAGGGCCTGGAGATGCTAGTCGGGAACGACTACGACTGTATCGTCAGCGACTACGACATGCCAGGAGGGAACGGTATCGAGTTCCTCGAAGCCGTTCGCGACGAGTATCCCGACATTCCATTCGTTCTCTATACGGGCAAAGGGTCCGAGGAGATTGCCAGTAAAGCCATTTCCGCGGGCGTCACCGATTACCTCCAGAAGAAGAGCGGGACTGCTCAGTACACCGTCCTTGCGAACAGAGTGGCGAACGCCGTCGCGAAGTACCGGAGTACGGAACGAGCGGAGGTGATCCATCGCGTCAGACGGATTCTACGGGACGTGAACCAACGCCTCGTGCGCGCACGGAGTCGCGATGAGATCGAATCGGAGGTATGTCGTGTGATCGGTCGGACGGAACCGTACCAGCTGGCCTGGATCGGTGTGCAGAGAGGTACCGATCGCTCGATCGAACCCAAGGCTATGTCCGGCGAGGCTACGGATTATCTCGATGCTATCACGATCCCCTCTGTCGAGATGGGGACACTGGAGGAACCGGCCGAACTGGCGCTCCGGGAAGAGGAGTTGACCACCGTCCAGTCCATATCTGCGGACGCGCCCGACGGGTCGTGGCGAGAGGCGGCCGCTGACTGCGGGTTCGGAAGTGTCGCGGCTGTCCCGATGACGTACGGCGAGAAAGTATACGGGGTGTTGGCGGTCTACAGCGACAGAGCGTCGTTCTTCGACGAACGCGAGCGGGAACTTCTCGTCGAGTTGGGGGAGGACACCGCACACGCGATCCAACGGGTCGAAAGCGAGCAGGAACTGCGGGAACAGCGGGCCGAACTCCGAGTGTATAAACACGCGGTCGAGTCCTCGACTGATCTATTGGCGGGTATCGATACCGAGTATACTCTTATCTTCGCGAACGAGCGCTACCGGAGGTTCCACGGTTTCTCTCAGGAGGACGTCGGCGAGCTGTCGCTTCCGGATGTGTTAGGGGAGGAATGGGACGAGGAGGTAAAACAGCGCGAGAATCGCGTCCTGGAGGGCGACGTGGTTCGCTACGAGATTGAGCGAACGGATCCTGACGGCGAGCGTCGGACGTTCTCGGTGCAGGATTTCCCGTTGAAAGACGAATCTGGAGCGATTCTCGGGGTCGTCGGATCGATGCGGGACATCACTGAGCGCAAGGAAAAGGAGCGGCAACTCAGGCAACTAAAGGAACGGCTGGATCTGGCCGTCGACGCCGCTAACATTGGCGTCTGGGACTGGAATGTCCAGACAGACGAAGTACGGTTCAACGAGCAGTGGGCGGAGATGCTTGGCTACTCCCTGTCGGAAATAGAGCCACATCTCGGTGCCTGGGAGAAACGTGTCCATCCCGACGATATGGCGTCAGCTCAGGAAGCGCTCGACGCGCACCTCGCTGGGGAGACCGAGTATTACGAGTGCGAACACCGGATGCGAACCGCAGACGGGTCCTGGAAGTGGATCCGGGACATCGGGAAAGTGACGAAACGAAACGAAGCCGGCGAACCGATCCGTGCCGTCGGGATCCACCTCGACATCGATGACCGCAAGCAGCGCGAGCGCGCCCTCAGGGAAAGTGAGCAAAGATACCGATCCCTGTTCGAATCGAACCCGGCCGTCGTCTGGGTGCAGGATTTCTCGGCGGTGATCGACGCTTACGAATCGCTAAGAGAAGAAGTGACAGACGTTGAGGCGCATCTCAACGACAACCCGGAAGTGGTACACAGGCTTTTGGAGTACGTCGAGATCATCAACGTCTCGGACCAGGCTCTCGAGCGATACGGTGCCCCGTCGAAAGAGGCGCTGATGACGAATCTAGACGATATCTTCGCCCCGGAGGCCTACGACGCGAACGTGGAAATCTGGCGTCGACTCGCCGATGGCGAGACCAATTTTAGAGTTCCGACGGTCGTGGAGACGTTCGATGGTGATCGGCTGGAGGAGATCATCGGCGTGAAGGTGCCCGACGCGTACGCCGACGACTACTCGCGGGTCTACCTGACTGGCATGGACATCACAGAGCGGAAGCGACGCGAGAGGAAACTCACGGCGCTTCACGACGTCACGACGGACCTCGAACGGGGCGAGTCCGTCGAGTACATCTGTGAGCGGACGATCGAAGCAAGTCAGGACATCCTCGAGTTCGATCTCAGTATCATCGACATCGAAGAGGACGGATATCTGTCGACGGTCGCTCTCTCCGAGGATGTGCCTGCTCAGGAGACGACACGGATGTCGATAGACGAAGGAATCGCCGGAAAGACCTTTCGGACTGGCGAATCGCTGTTAATCGACGAGATGGAGGATAACGGCGAGGCCAAACCTCAGGGGCCGTTCCGATCGGGGATCAGCGTCCCTATGGGGGACCACGGCGTCTTCCAGGCGGTGGCCGAGGAACCCGACTACTTCAACGAATCAGATCTCGAACTGGCTGAACTCCTGCTCAGCCACACGGAAAGCGCCCTCGATCGGTTGGAACACGAACGGCGACTTCGGCGTCAGAACGAGCGCCTTGAGGAGTTCGCGAGTATCGTGAGTCACGATCTGCGCAATCCGTTGCACGTCGCCCGGAGTCACCTCGAACTCGCTCGACGGGAACAGGACTTTGGGCATATCAAGACCGCGATAGACGCCCACAAGCGGATGGAGACGTTGATCGAGAACCTCTTGACGCTCGCCCGGGACGGCGAGCGGGAGATGACCGTCGAATCCATCGATATCGGCGAGTTCGCTCGACAGTGTTGGCAGACCGTCGAGACGACCGATGCAACGCTCGTCGTCGAGGCGGATCACACTATTCGAGCGGACCGGAGTCAGCTACAGCACTTGGTGGAGAACCTCGTCCACAACGCGGTCGAACATGGTGGGCCGGACGTAACTGTGCGGATCGGTCCCCTCGACGACGGCTTCTACGTCGCCGACGACGGTCCAGGTATCACCCCGGACGAGAGATCGGCCGTCTTCGAGAGCGGCTACTCGACGGCGGAGGATGGGACGGGATTCGGCCTCGGAATCGTCGAACGGGTCGTCGACGCGCACGGCTGGGAGATCACCGTGGCCGATAGTCGTGACGGTGGGGCGCGGTTCGAAATCACGGGTGTCACCGTCTTTGCCTGATCCGGCAACAGCGTCAACGCTCCTGTTAGTCTATCCGAACCCAGTGGAGCGTACTGGCTCCCAGATAGAACCGAAGAATCCCGGACGTTATCCTCAGTTATCGTGCATCTGCACGAACGTCACGTCGGTGCGGCGCTGCTCGACTTCGGTATCGAGGTGCTCGGCGAAGGTTTCGGGATCGACGTCGTTGAGTTCTTGTTCTTTCCGGTCACGAACCGAGATAGTGCCGTCCTCTTCCTCGTTGGAACCGAGGATGAGCATGTAGGGTACGCGATCCTCGTGTGCCTCGCGGATCTTGCGCTTGACCGTCCAGGAGCGGTCCTCGATGGTCACGCGGTAGTCGTCGAGATACCGGTTCTGGATCTGCTTGGCGTAAGGGATCTGATCGTCGCTGATCGGGAGGATCCGGATCTGCTCGGGGGCGAGCCACGGTGGGAACTTGCCGTTGTAGTGCTCGGTCAGCACCATGAAGAACCGTTCGTAGGAGCCATAGAGGGCACGGTGGATCATCACCGGACGGTGATCCTCGTTGTCCTCACCGGTGTAGGTCAGGTCGAACCGTTCGGGCATGTTGAAGTCCAGCTGGACGGTCGGACCGTCCCAGCTGCGGCCGAGCGCGTCCTGGAAGGCGAAGTCGATCTTCGGCCCATAGAAGGCACCGTCACCCTCTTCGACCTCGTAGTCGACGTCCTGGGATTCGAGTACGTCTTCGAGCTGTGATTCGGCGCGCTCCCAGATCTCGTCACTGCCGACGGATTTGTCGGGTCGGGTGGCGAACTGGACAGTGTAGTCGAGATTGAACGTCCCGAGGATATCGAGGATGATGTCCATGATCGCCTCGACTTCGTCTTCGATCTGGTCCGGGCGGACGAACAGGTGGCCATCGTCGATGGTGAACGCCCACACTCGCGAGAGTCCCGACAGTTCCCCGCGCTGTTCCTTCCGGTAGACTTTGCCGTCCTCGAAGTACCGGACGGGCAAGTCGCGATAAGACCACTGCTGCTGGTCGAAGATCGTCGCGTGACCCGGGCAGTTCATCGGCTTGAGGCCGTATTCCTCGTCGTTGACGTCCAGCAGGAACATGTCGTCGCGGTAGTTGTCGTAGTGACCCGACTTCTTCCAGAGTTCGGTGCGGAAGACGTGTGGGGTCTCGACCTCCCGGTAGTCGGCGTCGCGGTTGAGGTTCCCGACGTACTCCGAGAGTTCGTTCAGGACCGTCTTGCCGTTAGGATGATACAGGGGCAGTCCCGGCCCGGTCGTCTCGTCGATAGAGAACAGATCCAGTTCCTGTCCGATCTTGCGGTGGTCGCGCTCCTCGGCCTTACGGCGCTGTTCGAGGAACTCTTCCAGGTCGTCCTCGTCTTCGAAGGCAGTCCCGTAGACGCGGGTGAGCATTTCGTTTTCCTCCTCGCCGCGCCAGTACGCAGAGGAGATCTGCAGGAGTTTGGACGCGCCGATTTGGCCCGTCGATTCGACGTGCGGTCCCTTACAGAGGTCTTGCCAGTCGTCTTGGACGTAGAAAGAGATCGGATCCTCGCCAGCGGCCTCGGTCTCGAGGATATCCTGTTTGTATTCGTTGTCCGCGTAGATCTCCTCGGCTTCCTCACGGTCCCGGGGCACGCGTTCGATGTCGTAGTCGGCCTCGATTATCGACTCCATCTCGGCTTCAATCTCCTCGAAGTCGTCCTCGTCGATGTCGACGTTCGCGATGTCATAATAGAAGCCGTCGTCCGTCCAGGGGCCGATCGCGAGTTCGGCTTCGGGATAGATACGCTGGAGCGCTTGCGCGAAGACGTGGGCCGCGGAGTGGCGCAAGAGATGAAGATAGTCGTCGCTCCCTGGCGTGACGATCTCGATCTCGGCATCGTCGGTAATCTCGTATTCGGGCGGGACCAGATCGCCGTTCACCCGTCCGGCCCGACAGTCCTTGCCGAGCCCGGGGCCGATCTCGTAGGCGACGTCCTCGACGGTGATCGGACCGTCGAAGTCGAGTTCTGAGCCGTCTGGCAGTACGACCGATACGGATTGCTCTTGTTCTGATTTAGCCATGATGAATCACGCCGCCCCCGAGGGCGGAAAATCGCGGACCTGACGGTCGGTGATCACTCGGACCGCGGTGTAAATCGATCACCGACGTACATCGTACGCGAAAGGATGGTAGTGGTACGAATAAACCTTGTGAGAGACGGCGTACCAAACGGTTCGGGGGCAGGTCTATTGCCGACGTGGGTGTCGTACGGGGCCTCCGTTGCCTCGATCAGTCGGGATGTCGGACGGCAAAGCATATATTCGTCATCGGATTACGTGGTGGTACTCTATGGCGTCTGGAATCGTCGCCGCGCTCGAGTGGTTCCACCAGTTCTGGGGCCCGCTCTCCTGGCTCGTATTGGTCGCCTTCCTCGCTGGAGCGACGCTCGAGTTCTATGACCGGGAACTGGCTAGGTACGTTCTCGTCGGCGCGTGGGCCGTGCTTGCGCTGTTCTGGGTCTCCTCGATCTACCAGTTCGTCTTCGAACAGAAATCCATCACCGAGGGACTGGGTGTTATTCTCGGTGTCCCGCTGTCGCTGTACGTCGGCTACCTCCTGGCAGGCGGTCGCGACCGCCTGCTGGTCGTCTCCCGGGCCGTTGCGATAATGTGGCTTGTCTACTTTCCGCTCTCGACGCTCCCGTTCCTCCGGGATCCGCTCATTGCCATCGTCACCGATCAAACGGCGTTCGTCCTATCGCTGATCGGCGCTGACTTCAGCGTGGTTGCGGGGAACAACTTCCCGGCGCACATCTCGCTCAGTGAGGCACCCCAGTCGTATCATAAGTCCTTTTTCTTCCAGTTCCCCGAGGCCGGGGACGACGGGTACAACATCGTGTACACGATCAAGATGGCCTGTACCGGCGTCGGCAGTATGGCGATCTTCGGCGGTCTGATCGGGGCCGTCCGGGCACCGCTCCGCCGGAAACTGAAAGCACTCGCGGTCGCAGTCGGTATCATCTGGCTGCTCAACATCGTCAGAAACGTCTTTATCGCCTACACCTTCGGCTACCAGCGACTCCACGTCTTCCCCGATTTCGTGATGGCGGCGTTCAACATGGAGAACGACCTCCGGGTTTCCTACATTGTCGCTGACCGGATCCTCGCACAGTTCCTTTCGGTCGCGGCCTTGATCGCGATCACCTACGTCGTGGTGATGGTCCTCCCCGAGGTGCTGTCGATCGTCGAGGAAGGCCTGTACGTCCTCACGCGCGAGGAATACGATCTCCAGGGAGCACTCGGCGTCGGTACCCGGGCCGACGGCGGCCTAGAGGAGTAACTCGTCGGCGGCCTCGGCGGGTGCGCCTGCCAGTTCTACCAGTGCGTCCCGCTCGACGTAGTGCAGATCGCCGGGGATCACGAGCATGTGCAGCGGATCGCCGAAGCTCTCTTCAGCGAGCGCATCGAGGTGGTCCGCCGTGACGAGGGGATCAGGGCTACCAGCCCGGGCGACCACGATCCCGAGCGCGTCACGCTTCCAGTCTGTCGCGAGCAGGCCGGCGGCTTCTCCGCCGCTCATGTAGTCCTCGCGGTCGTCGTCGACCTTGATATCGAGGAAGACTAGCGTGTGTAGCCCACGCTCGCGGTTGGCCGCGACCGTCTCGATTACGCTGCCCGGGACGCCATCGCCGCCGTGTGAGGATTCGAAGGGAAGTGTCGTCGCCTTTCCGAAGCGGTAGTTCTGCAACCCGGTCAGTGAACTCGCGGCCGCGGCCGCGGTCGTCCCGTGGACGATCCGGGTGTCGATCCCACGATCGTGGGCGCGAAGGCGCAGGTCCACGTGGGTCGTCGAGATCATGGTGTCGCCGGCGGTACAGAAGACCGCGTCGCCGTCCTCGGCTGCGTCGAGGATCGGCTCCGGGTCCTGTTCGACCCCCTCACGAGAACGGAGTTCGATGTCGACGCCGTGGGCGTCTTCGAGATCTCCGAAGCTTGCGCCGACGAGACGGCTGGTGTATCGCTCCGCGAAGATCCGGTCCGCCTCACGGAGTGCATCTCGGCCCTGAAGGGTGATCGACCGGTCGTCGTAGAGTCCGAGTCCGACGAACGTGAGCATACAGTCGGTCCGTGACCGATCCGAATAAGCGACCCGAAAACCCGCCGCCGATGCTATGTCCCTTGAGCAACGGCACGTATGGTATAAGTTATACAATGACTATAATGTCGTATGGTCGAACAGAGAGTATCCGCGATGGACGCACCGGAGATCACAGCCTTCCTGGAGACTCATAGTGATTACTGTAGCGATTTACCGCTACGACCGCACGGCTGCGTGCGGTCGATGTGGAACAGACCTACAGTAATCACTATCAGGGGACGGGAGTCCTCTCGTTGGCGGCCGATGACGACACGTACGCGGTTCCGATATCGTTCACGTACGAGTCCGACCGAAATCGAATATACTTCCGTCTCGGATACGCGCCAGGGAGCCAGAAACGTGAGTACGTCGCCGCGACCGACCACGCGACTTTCGTCGTTTACGATCGGACGCCCGACGGTTGGAAAAGCGTCGTTGCGAACGGACGGTTAGTGGAACTATCAGATTCGGACCTGGACGCCAACGTCGTCGAGGCAATGGAGTCGCTCTCGATCCCCTTTTTCAGTGTTTTCGATCGTCCCGCGGAGGAGTTGGAGTTCGCGATCGTCTCGCTTGAAATGGAGAGCCTGGATGGGCTGGTGGAGGGAGGGTGATCGCGCGGCGCAAGCGTCAGCGTTAACGCCCGCCGGCGGCGATTGACAGACTAGATGGAGGTCCCCTGTGTGCGTGTCACCCGCGAGGATGGCGAGGCAGCTCGCAAGCGACTCGACGAGGCCGACCTGCTGGCTCACGATTACGAGATCGTCCACGTTGATGGCGATCTCTACATCCCCGTCAGCGATCCTGCCACCGTTCCAGAGGATCTCGAAATCGTACAGCGGGACGTCCCGACCCGCGAGACGCAGACATTGCCCGGTGATATCCTCGGATTCGAACCTTCCTACGAGCGCCTGGGCGAGATCGTCATCGTCGACGAGGACGATCCCGAGCGCGCCAGAGAGATTGCCGAGGCCATCATAGCGTCGGCCCTGCCGGTCGAGACCGTCATCAACCGCGCCTCGAAGGTGAAAGGCGAGCAGCGAGTCCGTGAGTGGGAGGTGCTGGCTGGCGACGGGACCGAGACTGTCCACCGGGAGTACGGCTGTGAGTTCCTCGTCGACGTTGCGGAAGTGTACTTCTCGCCGCGACTGGCGACAGAACGCCATCGCGTCGTCGAACAAGTCGAGGCATGCGAGCAGGTCTTCGACATGTTCGCCGGTGTCGGCCCGTTCGCCGTCCCGATGGCCGACCGCGGTGCCGAGGTAGCCGGTGTGGACGTCAACCCCGATGCGGTTGCGTATCTCCGGGAAAACGCCGAACGCAACGACGTGGCTGACCGTGTGACTGCGATTCATGGGGACGTGCGCGAGGTTGCGGGCGAGTACACGGACTGGGCCGACCGGCTGGTGATGAACCTTCCCCACACTGCAGACGAGTTCCTCGATACCGCCGTGGAGTTGGCGAGCGAAAACTGCGTGGTCCACTACTACGATATCCAGCATGAGGACGATCCCTTCGGACCGGGCGAGGCCGCGATCCGCGAAGCCGCCGAATCCGAAGGCTACGAGATACACGTCGAGACGCGGCATACCGTTCGCTCCTACGCACCTCACGAGCTGAACGTCTGTCTGGACGTGCGACTGACTCGCTAGCGGTGGACCGATTCGCAACCCTTATTGTGGTAATCGCTCCAAGAAACGAGTAGTTGCGAACGTGTCGGGTCCTGCCGAACGGGGCGAGGCAGAGCGCGAGACGTCAACGCAATGAACGCGCCGGTGTAGCTCAGACTGGCAGAGCGATTCCTTCGTAAGGAATAGGTCGGGGGTTCAAATCCCTCCACCGGCTTCTTTCTATCCGACCAATAATGAGGGCGAGCGACGTCTGTGGAGCGGTGTGACTAGACGAACGCGAAGCGAGCAGTCACGATGCGGTTCGCAATCTACCGACCGCCTGCTCCGAACGACCAATCGAAGTGCAACTGATCGTTCTCATGCACCGGTAATCATAATGTATTATTATTTAGGATAGGGGAAAACTCTGTTTGTGGGGAATCATCAATGCCAATCGAAGATCTCGCCCGAAGCGATGTGGTAACGGCCGAGCCGGAGACACCGGTTTCTGATCTCGCAGCGACGATGGCGGAAGAGCAAGTCGGAAGCGTCGTCATCACGGACGACGGGACGCCGGTGGGTATCGTCACGGATCGAGACTTGACGATCCGCGTCCTCGGTGAGGGAGCCGATCCAGCTGACCGGACCGCCGAAGACGTCATGACTAGTGACCTCCTCACTGTCGAACGTGGCACCGGTTTCTACAGAGCGACGGACCTGATGGCCGACTACGGCGTCCGACGGCTCCCCGTCTGTGAGGACGACATCCTCGTCGGAATCGTCACGGCGGATGACTTGAACGAATTACTTGCCGACGAGCAACAGCAGTTCGCGAAACTCATCCGGGCTCAGCGACCAGAATACTGACAGTGCGGCTCGTCAACGGCTTCGGGATCAAGGCGTTCGAGACGCCAGGGCGTCTCGTGGTCACTGATAGTGACTGCTGTACGTCTGTTCCGGGTCGATCGCCCGATAGCAGGCGATCGTACCGGTAAATCGGTACAGCAGTCACTATGAAGCCTTCTCTTTCCAGCAGGCCCCGTCGCACGTGGCCTGCTCAGCTCGTAGATACCCGTTGGCCTCGCCGACGGAATCGATGTCTGGCCACGATCTGCCACGATAAGCCGCTCAGTTCGCGTCATCCCCGTCCAGATACGACAACACACCGCGGACGTTCATCGCGACCTCGCCTCGGGCTTTGTCCTCGTTCCAGACGTCCGGCGTCGCCAGCGTGTCCAGGAAGTACTCGATCACGGCGTCGTCGTCCTCGAAGTCGGCGCGAACGCTCCGTACCTCGTTGACCCACGATTCCAGCCGGCCGGCGTAGCTCGATAGACGATCCCCCGCCACTGCCGGACCGAAGTGTGCGTACAACAGCGTCTCGGGATCGAGTTCCTGCAACCTCTCGACGTCCTCGAGCGCTTGCTCGAGATCGAACTGCGGCGGCGGGCTGGTGACGTGAATCTCGTCGGTCGAGGGCGTGTAGATCCCGGCGGCGTCGCCGGTGAACACTGCATCGTTTTCAGGGTCTTCGAAGACGATCTGATGCGGGGCGTGCCCCGGCGCGTGGTGGACCACCAGCGAGTGTGCTCCGAGATCGATCACGTCGCCGCCTTCGACCGTCTCGATCCGGTCTTCGGGGACCGGCTTCGGCTCAGTATAGAACTCGATCTGGTCGCCGACGGCCGCCTTCGTCCCGTCCCACAGACGTGAGGGGTCGACGAGATGATGTTCACCGATCCCGTGGACGTACACTTCGGCGTTGGGACAGGCCTCGGCGAGAAAGCCTGCACCGCCGGCGTGGTCGAGGTGGATGTGCGTCAGTGCGATTACAGCTAGTTCCTCGGGCGCGACGCCGGCGATCTCCAGCAGGTCGAGCACGCGCTCGTAGTTGGTGCCGATACCGGTGTCGACTACCGCGGGTCGGTCGTCGTCGAGCAGGTACACCGAGCCGTACTCCTCGGTCCCGTACATTCCAGTGTCAACGTAGTAGAGGTCCGAACAGGAGCCGGTCGTGACTTCCCAAACGTCGCCGATTGCCATACCAGAACCGGGGCGGTCGACCGAGGAAAAACCGCCGGTTCGCGTGCGCCGTCCCAATGCGAGAGTCGCGTCAATCTGTCTTGAGAGACCATTTCGTTCTCGAACCGTCAAATCCATGCCGTCCGGGGTCGCCCGTCCGTCCATGGACGACCGGCGTGGCCGCCTCGGTGCCCGTGCGGTACTTCTGGTGGGGCTCTTGCTGGGGATCGGAAACATGCTATACGTTCTCACCGCCAGCGCGGACCACCTCGCTATCGACTACCGGGTCTATCATCTCGCCGCCGAGGTCGCCATCGAGGGCGGGAACTTCTATGCGGTCGTCCCCGAGGGATTGCCGGGCTATTTCCACTACGTCTACCCGCCGATCACCGTGCTGGCGTTCGTCCCGCTGGCGTTGCTCGGCGGGTGGGAGGCCGGATTCGCAGTCCACACATTTCTGACAGTGCTCGCCGGCCTCGGGGCTGCCTGGCTGCTGGTCCGATACATCGAACGCGACAGCAGTCATCGGCTCCCGTGGTTCGACCGGGGGCTGATCGCAGGCTTCGTCGTCGCCTCGGTCCACTCGATGCCTTCGCTTCTGTTCGGCCAGGTCAACCATCACCTCGTGCTGGCGCTGACGCTCGGCTTCTTGGCCCTCGATTCCGACCGCGAGACCCTCGCCGGCGTCGCTTTCGGGCTGGCCGCGTTCGTCAAGGTGTTCCCGGCGGCCGTCGGCGTCTGGCTGCTCCGCCGTCGCGCGTGGCGAGCGATCGCCGCCGCGGTTGGGACCGCTGTCGTCGGCTTTGCACTCGGTATGCTCGTCTTCGGCCCTGACCTCTCCGCCGCGTACGTCGAGTCGGCGATCCTGCCGCGACTGTCCCCTGACGAATTTGCGGGCGGACTCGATCCTACAGCCACGTATCTGACGATCCGGCGGCCGATCTCGGTCCTCCTTCCGACCGTCGATCCGTCCCTGTACGGGCTGCTCGCAGGCGTCGTACTTGCGCTACCGGTGGCGTATCTCTACCGGACGATCGAGGATCGAGAGGATCGCCTCGTCTCGATCATGGGGACGATGGCCGCGATACTCCTGTTTTTCCCCTCATTTCCCATCTACGTCGTCGTCCTCTACTTCCCGCTGATTCCGCTTTTGTATCTGCTGGATCCGGGTCGACCGCGTCGGTTGCTGATCGCGGGCGCGCTGATCGCGTCGGTCGCGATCCGATTCGACGACGTCCAGACCTTGCTCGCGGCGGTCGACGCGTCCTCGGGGGCCGTCGCGTCAGTGCTGCGTCCGCTGTTCACGTTTGCGACGCCAGGGCTGGTCGGTGTCCTCCTGATGCTGGCGGCCTGTCTGGTCCACCGGCGGACGAAACACACATCCCAGGCCTGACGGCCGGACTGATACTGCCGGCTATAACTTTTCGCAAGTATTTCGGCACCCCGGGGTGCCGAAAATCTTCACGAACTTATAGCCGGCAGTATAATGTATCGTCGCCACGGTCCGATCGCAACCGTTTCGGCCACGGGGATGGAATC
>JAZKRQ010000069.1:0-13775 GCA_036628575.1 Halapricum sp. | reverse complement strand
CAGAGAGGGGATACTGGCTACTGATCGAGACGCGGGAACAGCGTTGGTACCACAGCCGAACCCAGTCAATGGGGAAAAAGTGGCTCTACGCCGCGACCGACACTGACTCGAAGTTGCTGTTGAAGTGGATGTCTGCAACTGCCGCGGGACTGTCCCCGCGGCGGTAACGAGAACGTTGTTCTCGTGAGCACATCGAAAAGCGAAGGTTCCTGAAGACGGCGTTTCTACCTCACCTCACTGAGAAACACAGAGTGTATCGCCAACGCTACTCGATCACTCCGCTCCTTGCGTTGTCGTCCGAAAACCGAAGGCTTTCGTGATCACGAGAATCTTTGATTCTCGAACGACTCCCTGAAGAAAGGGACTTATCGCTTGTAATTAGCGAATACTTTCTGACTGGACTAGCTGTGCAACCTATCGTATTTTGAGTGTGGTTTCAGTTCGTTGGCGACGTTCCACACTTTGGATGCTGACCACCGTGCCTGTCAAGTGTATCCGCGACTTGATCGAGGTGACGGATTCGACAGACGTGGATGCGTGGTGGGCACCATATTTTATATACTGTATCTACTCTTAAAGATCGGGATTATCCAGCCGTGCTGTATCCGGTGGGGTGTTGGTCAGAGTATCGGCTTCACCACCCACCAGGTCAGTCCTCAGTCTCGGCCTAAGTTGTCGGAACGTTCTTCCTTCGCGGGAAGCAGGTTGTATTCACCTTGCGTCTAAATAATTCTTTGAGTGGGAATACAACGACCCACATGACATGTGAATAATGATTATCTTTATAGTATAGGTGTGTATAAACATCCGCCCGCAATGGCTTATCAACGATCGATCCTAGCGGTGGTACTCACCGTCATACTCGTTGCTTCGGCAGTCGCCGGAGGCGTCGGTGCTGTTGCGGATGCGCCCGACGCTGATTCGTCGCAGTCGACATCGAGTCAGTCGCAATCAGCCGAATTAGTAACGTGTCAAATAACAAATGACTGTCCGACGCCTGAATCTTCCGCTGATCTCAACAAGAGCGGGGCAGGCGTCAACGTGCTCATCGACGGGAGCCACCGCGGCTCCACGCTGACCACGTTCGCGAACGCGCTCTCCGAGCGCGGGTTCGACGTCAGTACGAAACAGGCTGGTAGCGGGGAGGGTCTTTCGGAGACGGATCTCAGTCAGTACGACGTCGTGGTCATTCCCGTCCCCCAGCGCCCCTACACGGATGCGGAACTCGAGAAGATCCACTCGTACGTCCGCAACGGCGGCGCAGTGTTCGCTGTTGGCCAGTGGACTGATCCGTTCCGCGGGAAGGTCGCGGACATGAACGCGATCACGGATCCGTACGGTCTACACTTCAACGGCGAGACGAATTCGTCGTTGCGAAACATCCAAGACCCGACGAACACGACGGTCGAGGACTACGACTGGCGGGTCCTACTGCACAATACTGTCGATCACCCGATCACGCAGGGCGTCGAGACTGTCGAATACGATGGCGTGAGCCTGAACGTCTCCAACGAAGGAATGGGGACGCAGGCGCCACTGCTATACGGTGACGACGACACGTACGAATTCACCTACTCGACGACCGAGACAGAATACGAACGCGGTCGCGAGATCGTCGGCGCGGCGGCGACCTGGGACATCGGTCAGGGGAACGGTCGCGTCGTCGCGTTCGGTAGCCAGAAGACGCTGACGTCCTATATCAAAGACTCCTGGCAGGACGATCACGTCCAGACGGACTCGCGACGGTTCGCCATGCGGACGACGAAGTGGCTAGCTGCCTCGGGGCAACTCGACAAGCCCAGTAAACCCGTCGCCGAGCGTGGCCTGGCAGTCAAGGGCGGCGAGACTCCCACTAACGAATCGATCGTCATCCGAAACTCGGAGACAGCCTATGCTATCGGGACGGAGTCGAACGGTCCGTTCGGCGCGTTGCCCGGTGGCATTTATGACGCGACCGCCTACGGCATGTCCACGGATCGGATCGGCGTCTCTCAGTTCGCCGCCAATAACTTTGGTGCGTGGATCGTCTACGAGTCGTTCGAACTCGAAAACGCATCCAGTTCCGACGGCCAAGCCGTTGTGACTGCCACGGGATACGTCAAAGAGAATCCCGATGTCGAAATCACGACGGAATACGTGTTGTCCGCGGGCGCCAACCATATCTGGATCAACACGTCGATGGAGAACACAGGTGATACGCGCTATCCCGCAAACGAAAGTGAGGAACTTCTCAGTGGTCTCGCACTGAGTTCCGAGGGGCTTTCAACGTGGCTTCCTGGTATCGGCGACAATGAAGAAGGCCGATACAGTCCGGGTGGGAACCCAGCGTTGGTCGAGCCGTGGGCAGCGCTCTCGGGCGACCGCGTGACCTATGGCGTCTGGGGCGCTAGCGGTTCGTTCGACGTGTACACGGCGTCGACCACGTGGGTCGACCCGTGGCTCCAGCACACCCTCTCGGCGGGCGAGAGCGAGCAGGTCAACTACGCGTTCTACGTCGGCGCACACGGCGGCACAAGCGAACTCAGCCAGTACTACGCCGAACAGCACAGCCAAGAACTGGGAACCATCAGTGGCGATATCGAGACCAGCGCCGGCGAGAGCGTGCCGCAGGCGACGGTCGTCGCCCGCCAGGACGGCGAGGACTACACGTACACGATCGGGAGCCAGGACGGCGAATACAGTCTGCAGCTGCCCGCGGGCGAGTACACGCTCCAGGCAGACGCCGAGGGCTTCGCCGCCTCCAATAAGAAGACCCTGACCGTCACCGCCGGGGAGTCGACAACGGTACGGTTCTCCTCGCTGGAAGGGCCGGCTCCGGTCAACGTGACCGCGATGCTGGAACACGACGGGATGACCGAGCGGACAGACGCGCGGATCACGGTGATGGATTCGGGCGGAACGACGCTACGGACAGTGTACACGAAGCCGGTACCGATGGGTACGCAGAGTTTCCAGTTGCCGCCGGGTAATTACACGCTGGTGTTCAACCACGGGACGAACTACATCGCCGAGCCGGTGCGGAAAAACATCACGGTCCAGCCGGGCGAACCGGTGGACGTGACGGCGACGATTACCGAGGAGCTGGATCCAAGCGAGCGTGACTGGATCGGCATCGAACCGCACGCTCACTCCGGAGTTAGCTTCGACGGACGGACACCGACAAACATGTTCCTGGCGGTTCAGATGTCCTCAGGCGTCGACATGGCTTTCATTTCGGACCACAACGCGATCGGTGCCTGGGGCACGCTGAGCAGCCAGGCCGACCAGCGTGGACACAAGTTGGTCCGGAGTGAGGAGATTACGACAGGCGATCTAGGGCACTTCAACCCGTACCCGATGTACGGGGACAGTGTCATCGACGCGGACGGGACGCTAGTGGAGTTCATCGAGGAGTCGCGTGCCGAGCACAACGCGACGGTGTTCCAGATCAATCACCCGGGCGACCGGTTTATCGATCTCTCGGAAGCACCGGGCCAGCACATGCAGTACCTGGAGATGATCGACGCGATTGAAGCCTACAACGGGATATACGATCCCGAGGACGCCAACAGCGTAAAAGGACTGTTCAACCTCTGGAACCAGGGGTACGACCACATCGCGGCGACCGGGGTCAGCGACGACCACAACTGGAAGGCCTTCCCGACGAAGTACGGCACTGCCCGAACGCGTGCCTACGTCGATGGCGAGGTGACGCCCGAGAAGTGGGCCCAGTCAGTGAAAGACGGCCACACCTACGCGACCTACGGGCCGTCCGTCCAGTTCACGGTCGAAGATAGTATCCCCGGTGAAACAGTCAGCGCGACCGCTGACTCCTCGGTTGAAGCGTCAGCGACGGTTCGGAACCTGGACGAGTTAGCGTACGCGCACGTCATCCAGAACGGAACAGTCGTCGCGAACGTCTCGCTGGACGGCACCGAGGCTACGATCCAACAGGACGTCTCCATCGAGGGCGCGGAGAACGCGTGGATCGCGCTGCGGGCTGTCGACGAAGAAGGCGACCGCGCACTGACCAGCCCCGTCTGGATCAACGTCCAGGAGCAGCAGAGTACCCCTACGCCGACTCCGTCGACTACGACGGAACCCACGACTGAGACGAGCACCACGACCGATGAAACGACCGGAGAAACGACCGAAGAGATGACCACAACGACCACCGCAGAGGACGGCCCTGGCTTCACTATCGTGATCGCCCTGGTCGCCCTGGTCAGCGCGGCATTGCTCGCGTATCGTCGCCGAGAGTAATCGAAAATGAACGATAATACCCGTCCGACGTCGCGACGACGGTTCTTGGCGGCCCTCGGATTGACGGCCGCGGCAGCCGCCAGTGCCGGCTGTTCCGGCCTGTCAGGTAGCGACGGGACACCGACGGGAAAACCGCCAGATGGATCGCAACCGTCTGACAACGGGTCCACCGCTGTGACAACCACGACGGTCGAAACCGACCAGCAGCACTCCGATCCGTTGCGTGCGTTCGAGACGCTGTTGGTGGATCGGTTCGTGGCCGTCCGGAAGGTTACGGTTGAGGACGGGCGGGTGCAGTTAATTTACGTCGCCGGGAGTGAACGCGACCACGAAGTCGCGGATGGGGTCGAGACGGTCGTCGTTTCGTTCATCGAGGTCTACAGAGAGGGCTGGGATGTCGAGGCGATCGATGCGACGCTGATAGACCCACACAACTCCGAGGAAGAAATGGGGCGCTGGCGGCTCGAAACACGCTGGGTCGAGTCGATGCTGGAAGGCGACTGGTCGCGGACGGATCTCTTGCGACGGACGCTAAACACGTATCACGGCGACCTCGAACAGGACCCCGATCACAGCCACGGTGGTGACGAGTCTCACACACACGACGACGAGACGGACCACACGCACGACGACGAGACGTAGTACTGTCTCGACTCCGTCGTGTTTTTTTTGACCGCGTGTTCTCGACGGCAGCCGACCCCATTCTCTACCGTTTTGTGCACGACGTTGACGTGATCGCTGTTCACCGTACCCCTCTAGTCAGGTTCGACGTCGCCGAAACGATCATGCCTACCATATATCGATAGAAGGTGGCGGGTCCACAACTACAATCGAGAGTATCGGGACCGAAAGCGACCGCTCACAGTGATGATGTGGGGTGAAAATGGGCCGGCGCGAATTTGAATCGCGGTTACGGCCACCCGAAGGCCGAAGGATACCAAGCTACCCCACCGGCCCGCATCTGAAGGAAAGTCGGTCGACCCTTTAACCGTTGCGAAAGCTCCACCACCCTGGGGCGATTGCCCACGGTATGGGTCTCGATCTCGGCTTCGTGACGCAGACGACGATGCACTACACCGACGCGCTCCCGGCGGCCGCCGCCATGGAACTGGACTACGTCGAACTCATGCTCGACGGCCACCACGAGCGCTCCCGGCTCGACCCCGACGCCGTCGGGCAGGCTGCCGACGACGCCGACCTCGATCTCTCGGTACACCTCCCCTTCGCGCTGGATCTCGGTACGCCCTACGAACACGTCCGGGAAGGCGCGATCCGGGAACTGTCGGCCGCCATCGAGACGGCGGCCGACTTCGACGCGCAGAAGGCGGTCGTCCACGCAAGCAGCGACGCCTGGCGACCGGCCTGGGACGCCGGGACTGTGCAGGACGCGATCGTTGACTCTCTCGAACAGCTGGATGTCGTCGCCGAGGAGTTCGGCGTCGAACTCTGCGTCGAGAACGTCCCTGGCGAGTGGTTCGGGCTGGAAGACTTCGATCGCCTGTTCGAAGAGACCGGCGTCTCGATGACATTCGATACGGGTCACGCTTACATCGAGGGCTACGACGCGGCTGCCCAGCGGGAGTTTCTCTCCGAACACGACGAGCGCGTATCCCACGTCCACGTCAACGACACCCGGAAGCAGGCGGACGAACACATCCCGGTCGGGGCGGGCGTCCTGGACTTCGGCCGGATCCTCGATCCCATCGACGATGCCACCCTCTCCGTGGAAGTGTTCACTCCCAGCTACGAGTACGTTGGTCTGAGTGCCAACACTCTCCGCCGGACGGTCGACGGACTGGAGACACCCTGAGCGACGACGGATCAGTACCGCGTGTAGCCTTCGGTATCGAGCCAGTTGTGCGCGACAGAGATGGCGTGATCGGCGTGCAAGGCGGTCGGTCCGAGTCTGATCCGGGCCTCAGCCCGCTCGGCAAGCAACTCGGCTTCCTCGTCGGTGAAGTCGCGGTGATCCGAAAGGACGAACACCGGATCCTCAGGTATCGTGGCGTCGATTGCGGGGTCGCCGTCCTCGTGGAGCTGGACGACCGTCCCCTCCAGCCGATCGAGCGTCGCGGACAGTCCCATCCGGTAGACGGCTATCCCTGGTGAGGGTTCTGCGGGCTGGTGACCGATCGCGTTCTCCCGACTGCCGAGTGCCGACCGGATCAGAGCGGCGATCGATCGCTCGTCGGGATGGAGGTTCCTGACGGTCGCGCCGTCGACGCTGACGGTGAACCCGTCCAGCACGAGGTGCGCACGAGCGTCCTCGCGGATGCCGTGACTGGCGAGTAGCGTCGCGTTGAGCGAGCGGGCGAGCAGGTCCATCCGGCCGGCCTCGCTGGCGAGGGCGTCCAGCTGGAACTCCGGGCTAGCGGGGGCGTCGTGACCGACGACGACGAACTGGCGCATGTCCAGACACCCACGCTCCGGGGGCTTGCCGGTGTCGATCCGAACCCCAATTCCGAAGGGACGTCACGCTGGTAGTGGTTGCTCTAAGCCAGTCCCGCATCGACCGCCCGACTTCGGCCGGTCGTATCGGTAAATAGTTACAGCAGTCACTACGAGTCAGTTCGCATGAAGCTGTGGGCTCGCGTCGCCGTGGCCGTGCTGTTGGTGGCTGTCCTGTTCGGGACCACCGTTCATTACGAAATGGTCGAGGACGACCACGACCCCTACCCCCAGAACGAGGACCTCGCCACCGACTACGACGCCCACGTCGGCGAGCAGATGCTGCTGTTTGGAACCGTCCAGTCAGTCGAAGACGACCGGCTCCTCGTTCAGGTCGAGTCCGACGCCGGCCCCTTCGAAATGACTGTCCCGAACGCGACCGCGGGGGTCCAGCCCGGAGGGGTTGTCCAGGTCTACGGGATACTCTGGCCTGAGAGGGTGATCCAGCCCGAGCGGACGGAAGTGGTCAACGCCTCCGGCGGCTCGAGCACCTACAAGTACGGCGTCTCCGCAGTGGGTGCGTTACTCGTCGTGATCCTCTTTTTCCGGTACTGGACGATCGACACCGACGAGTGGGCCATCGAGGTGAGAGCGGATGGCTGAGCTACTGAGCACCGTCTGCGTAGCCTACGTCCTGCTGACGGTCGTAAGCTGGCGGATCGAGTGGCTCACCGACCGCTGGATCGTCCTCGGGCTCGCGGGAACAGCGATCCCGGATCTGGTGAAAATCGAGATCCTGATCGACGAGCGAACGGTCGAGTCGGCGCTGGGGATCCCGTTCGCCTACGATCCGCTGTCGTCGATCGGGGGCATCGCGGTCGTCTCGGGGATCCTCACGCTACTGTTCGCGCGCCGGCACTGGCGTCGAGTCTTCCCGCTCGTTCTTTCTGGCGGTTTCGTCGGTCTGCTCGTGGACGGTCTGCGGGTCTACGCTGACGGGCGGGCCGATTTCTATCTCTATCCGATCTGGTGGCGGCCACCGACTCCGAGCCTGTTCGTCTCGGCCGATCCGCGGGTGCTCGTGATCAGCGCTTTCGCCGCGGCCGTCGTCTTCGCGCTCGATCGGCAGGTCATCGGGGGATCGATCGGATCGTCGTCGCCTTGAGCGACGCGACGACATTGACACCGGGTTCCAGATCCAGCAACTCGACACTCCGAGAGGTCACCAGTGCTGTCAGCGGTCGCTCCGCGCCGATGTCGATAGTAACTGTCGCGATCGACTCCCCGTGATCGACAGCCTGAACGGTCCCTTTCAGGCGGTTCCGTGCGCTGGTCTCTGCGTCCATCGGTGCGGAGTCCGGGGACTGCAGGGTCACCGCGTCGGCCCTGATCGACACCTGTACGTTATCGGCCTCTGGCGGCACGAGTGCCCGGAGTTCCCCTGCATCGGTCTCGATGATCCCGAGTTCACCGTCCCGCTCGAGGACCTGCCCGGCGAGCACCGTCTCGTCGGTCTCGGCGACCCCAGAAAACTCCGCCCGCAAGCGGTCGAACCGCGCCAATAGTGTCTCGGCCCGATCGGTCAACTGACTGCCGCCCCCGCCGCTGCCGCCGCGCTGACGTTCCAGAAGCGATCCGAACGCCGACTCCAGTGCGTCGAGTCGCTTGTGGGCTCGGGAGTAGGATCGGCCCAGCGACTCAGCCGCTGCATTCAACGATCCCTTCTCACCGACCGCACGCAGGAGCGCTGCGTCGTCGGCCTCGAAGGCCACCCCGTCCGCGTAGAGCCGCGCCTCGAAGTCCGAGCTCGGCGGCTCCCCGCCTGCGTAACGATTCATGGCTAGACGTCCGCCGGAATCGGGATAACGGTTATGTTGGGGGTCAGTATAACTTCGTTATGTCCATGAGGAAACAATGGGGTCGTCGTGACTTTCTCGGTCTTTTTGGGGGAGGGTGTCTGCTCGGGACGGCGGGCTGTCTCGGATCCGGTGAATCAGTCACCGTCTTGTCCGCGGGGAGCCTCGCTTCGACGTTTGAGGATCACGTGGGCCCGGCCTTCGAGTCGGAGACTGAGATCTCGGTCCGTGGCGAGTATTTCGGCTCCAACGCGGTCATGCGGATGATCGAGGACGGGACGAAACACCCCGACGTGGTCGTCAGCGCGGACGCGACGCTGCTGCGGAATCGACTCGTCGGGGAGTACACAGACTGGGACGTCGAGTTCGCGACGAACGTGCTGGGCATCGGTTACAACCCCGACACGATGTTCGGCGCGGGACTGGACGCGGGTGAACCGTGGTACGAACTCCTCGTCGAGACCGAACAGGGTGCCGTCGCGGTCAGCGACCCCGACCTGGACCCGCTGGGATACCGAGCCTGGCAGGCGTTCGAACTCGCCGAGCGCGAACACGGGATCGACGGGTTCCGGGAGGCGGCGTGGGACCTGGTCTATCAGGAGCCCGAGGAACCACAGATGCTCGCCGGCGTCGAGAGTGGATCCAGGGCGGGCGCGGTCATCTACGGGAACATGGCGGTCGACCACGACGTGCCCTTCGAACCGTTCCCGGCGGCGTACAACTTCGCGGATCCAGCCCTTTCGGATCACTACGCGACCGCAGAGTACGTGCTCGAAGAGGGGAATACCGCCGTTGAGGGGCGTCCAATACTGTACAACGCCACGGTACTCGATCAGGCCGACGCGCCCGAGGCCGGCTGCAGGCTGATCGAGTTCCTCGCGGACAACCCCGGCGTCCTCGACGAGGCTGGACTCGCGGCTGCGGAAAGTCTCCCTCGCGTCAACGGCACGCCGCCGGAGGGGTTCGCGATATGAGTGCGTACAGACGAACGTCGAAATCGAACGTACGGTCGACACTGCTCGTCCCGGCGCTGCTCGGGGGTGTACTGCTGGTGTACGTCGCCGTGCCGTTCGTGACGTTCCTTGGCCGGACCGGGACGGCGGACGTCCTGGCAGGGTTGGCCGAACCGCAAGCACAGGTCGCGATCCGCAACTCCCTCGTCACGGCCACGGTCTCGACGACGGTGGCGACAGTCCTCGGCGTCCCGCTCGCGTACGTACTCGCCCGTCGGACGTTCCCCGGAAAGCGACTCGTCGAGGGGTTGATCGTCCTGCCACTGGTCCTGCCGCCGGTAGTCGCCGGCGCGATGATACTGACGTCAGTCGGGAGGTTCACGCCGATCGGTGCCGCGGCCTACGCAGCCGGGATCGAACTCACGGGGAGTCTCATTGGCGTCGTCCTGGCACAGACGTTCGTTGCCGCGCCCTTCGTCGTCGTCACCGCCCGGGCCGGCTTCGGGGCGGTCGACGAGCGACTCGAACAGGCCTCGCGATCGCTGGGATACACGGCAATCGGGACGTTCAGGCACGTCGCGCTCCCCCTGTCTCGTGGCGCGATTCTCGCGGGTATCACCCTCACGTTCGCCCGGGCGATGGGCGAGTTCGGCGCGACGTACATGGTCGCGTCGAACCCCCGGACCATGCCGACGCGCATCTGGGTCGACTTCATCAACGGCGGAATCGATGCCATTGTCCCGGTCGGGCTGGCGCTGCTCGCGGTGACGCTTTCGGTCCTCGCCGTCGTCCAGCGGATCGGTAGGGTCCCAACGGTGATCGAACGATGACGCTGGAACTGGACGGACTGACTCACTGCTACGGGGACGAGGTCGCCGTCGAGGACGTCTCCTTCGGTATCGACGCCGGCGAGATCGTCGGGCTACTCGGTCCCAGCGGCTGTGGCAAGACGACGATCGTCCAGGCTATCGCGGGTCACGTGAATCCGACGGACGGAGGAGTGCGCCTGCGTGGCAGGGACGTCACCGACAACCCGCCCGAGACCAGAGACGTCGGCATCGTCTTCCAGGAGCCGACGCTGTTCCCGCACATGACCGTCGAAGAGAACGTCGCCTACGGTCTCAAACCGCAGGACATCGATCCGGCGGAACGGTCCGAGACCGTCGAACGGTATCTCGAACTCGTTTCGCTGGGCGACCAGCGGGAAGCGTTCCCGTCGGCGCTGTCAGGCGGACAGAAACGCCGGGTCGAACTCGCACGTGCGCTGGCACCCGAACCCGACCTGTTGTTGCTCGACGAACCACTGTCGGCGCTCGACCGGGCATTGCGGGAGCGACTGCGCAAGGAGATCGCACGGATCCAGCGAGAAACCGGCGTCGCGACGCTGTACGTCACTCACGATCAGGAGACCGCGATGGGGCTCGCCGATCGACTCGTTGTCGTGACAGAGGGGCAGGTCGCCGGCGTCGGTGAGCCACGCGACCTGTACGAGTCGCCGTCATCGCCGTTCGTGGCCGCGTTTCTCGGGGGCTCGAACAGACTCCCGGTCACCGTCGACGCGAACGGCGAGTTCACGGTCGAATCCCACGCGCTCGCCGTTGACGGAGGCGATCGTCCGGGAGAGGGGGCGATCACGTGTCTCACACGCCCGGAGAACATTACGCTCCGCGGCCCTGACACCACCGGTTCGGATGTCTGCCTCCCGGGCGTCGTGACACGGGTTGCTGACTTCGGGAAGCGATACGAGATCATCGTCGACCTCGAAACCGGCGACGAACTGACAGTCGAACAGCGGGCAAAGCCACCATCAACGGGTTCCCGCGTCACGGCGAACGTGGACGCCGAAGACGTCATGATATTCGAAGAACCGTAGTGGCGGTATCGGAAACGTGCCCCGTCGGCAGTTTCGGTTGTCAGTATCACTCGTCGGCAGTATCAATCGTCAGTTGCTGCAGGGGACCGTATCGTCCCCGGGCTACGATTCCCCGACGCGACGACGAAGACGTCGAGTCGTTCGTTGAGGTCTGTCGCGTCGGTCGACAGTTCCCGGACAGCCTCAGTGACCGTTTCGATCGTTGCCGTCTGTTCTTCGGCCGCTGCGGCCGCGTCCTCGGCCTCGCTTGCGGTCTGTTCGCTGATCGTCGCTACCTCGTCGACGAGATCGACGACTTCGGTAGCCGTCTCCGCCTGGTCGTCGGTCGCATCGCTGATCTCTTGCAGTCCACTATCGACTTCGTCGACGACCGTGACGATGCCCTCGAAGTCCTCGAGCGCACCCTCAACAGAGTCGACAGTTTCGTCGACCTGGTTGGTTATCTCGCCGACATCGCCCGCTGTCGACTCCGAGGCCGCCTGTACGTCCTCGATCCGGTCGGAGATGTCCCCCGCCGCGTCGGCGGTCTCTGCGGCCAGGGATTTGATCTCGTCGGCGACGACGCCGAAGCCCTCGCCCGCCTCGCCGGCGCGGGCGGCCTCGATCGAGGCGTTCAACGCCAGCATATTGGTCTCGGCGGCGATGTCGTCGATGAACGAAACGATCTCGTCGATCTCCTGGACCTGCTCGACAAGCCCATCGACGGCACTGGCTGTCTCGTCGATCCTGTTCTCCAGCTCGTGAAGTTCCTCGATGGCGTCGCTGGCGGCTTCCCGGCCCGATTGCCCGCGTTTGGCCGCCGTGCTCGCGGTTTCGGCCACCTCGTCGGCCGACGCAGCGATCTCCTCGACCGTCGCCGACAGATCGTTCATCGCTTCCGAGACTGTCCGCAACTGGTCCGTCTGGTCGTCCGCGCCCTCGCTGATCGCCTGGACCGTCCTCGCCACCTCGTCGCTGGCATCGGCGATCTCCCGGACGCTCGCGTCGACCTCGTCGCTAGCGGTGTCGACGCCGGAGGCGAATCGGACCACGTCGGCCAACGTCTCCGCCAGCGTCTCCACGAGGGCATTGTAGTTCTCGACGACCGCCCGGTGGGCGTCGTCCTCTACGTCGAGAGCGTTCCCGTCAATCGTCGCCGTTAGATCGCCGTTCTGGGCGCGCTCGGCGGCGTCCCCGAACGCCCCGACCAGCTCGTTCAGCCGCTGCGAACGGCGTTCGAGACGTTCGGTCATCTCCTGCAGTTCCCGGGTGTGCTCGGTGAGGCCCTCCTGCATCTCCCGGAGTAGTTCCCCGAACTCGCCGGGTATGTCCCGATCGAGGACGTCGGCGTCGAACTCCTGGCTGGCCAGCGCGTCGGCCTGCCGGGCCACGATGTCGAGATAGGCCACCATGTCGGCGAACTCGTCGGTGAGTTCGCCGAGTTCGTCGTCCTGGTCGATCTGCTGGACCTGTGTCGAGAGGTCGCCCTCGGCGATGGCACTCGCATGCGCTTCTAGGTTCTCGATCGGCTCGATCATGTCCCAGCGCGTGATGATCACCGTGTTGATGAAAGCGACGGCAGCAACCCCCAGTAGCGCCAGCGCCAGCGCGATCTGGAGGAGACCGCCGACCAGCAACGGGACGATCGCCAGCGAGATCGATATCGAGAACTGGATCATGACGGCCGCGAGCACCTTCCGTTCGACCGACTCAGTCACACCGATTTGGTCCATCATCCACCAGAGTACGTCCGTATATCGATCGACGAAGGCCGCCTTCATAGCTGGAAGGTCAGTTGGCCTACCAATAGGTGTATCGTCCCATTTTTAAATATTGAAAATGGCAGTAGGCCGGCCGATGAACGGCGAATAACAGTATCAGCCAGCCGTTTCGCCTTCCCACACGAAGACGATTCCGCTCCGCTCGGGGCCATCCTCCCAGACGATCCGGACCGTCGCTTCCGAGAGATCGAGGTACTCTTTGGGTTTAATCGATCCGCCACCGCTCTTCTCGAAGTGCGTCCCGTCGAGTGTGAGGCTGTCGCTGGCACGGAGTTCCGAACCGACAGACGAGAGGACGTTCCCGGTGTATTCGACATCAGCTCTCGTTCCGTTGCTTGGGTCGACCGCCTCGGCCCCCGAGACGGTGATCGAGAGCGTCGAGACATTGATATTGTCACCTTTTTTGTGCGTGATAGTGATCGACTGGCCGTCACCGTCGGTCGATCGATCGTAATCGACGTTCGCTCCGAACGACGGCGACGATTCCTCACCCGCGTCGGCGAACGTCGTCAGGTACGCACCGGCGACGGCTGCGAGGACGACGACGATCGCTACCATCAATACGACGCCGATAACGGGGCTGACACCCCGACCTCTTGGACCACAACGTGAAGTCGTTCGCTTCATGTACCGTCTACTCTCTCAAGAGATCACAAATACTCCCCCGAGCGCTTTCTGGCTCTGTAATCGGCCCCGCGGTCGA
>JAZKRQ010000068.1:0-13788 GCA_036628575.1 Halapricum sp. | reverse complement strand
CGCTCGCGAGTCGGGAGATATTGCCGAATGCCCCACCTGATACTGTCGGCTGTAAGTTCGTGAAGATATTCGACCCACCGGGTGGTCGAATTTGTTCGAAATGTTACAGCCGACAGTACGAGGATCGTTCGTAGTACGAACAACGCCGGCCGAGAACCTACCGTCACGTCGTCCGGAAGGCTCGATCTCCGGCGTCGCCCAGGCCAGGGACGATGTAGCCGTCGTCGTCCAGGTGGTCGTCCACGGCGACCGAGAGCAGATCGATCTCGGGAAACTGTTTGTTCAGTCGGACCAGGCCCTCGGGAGCGCTGACGGCCGCGAGCACGAGCAACCGTTCGGGGTCGCCCATTCCCTGGACGTGCTCCAGGACGGTCGCCATCGTCGAGCCGGTCGCGAGCATCGGGTCAGCGACGATGACCGTGTCCTCGGGATGGATCTCCGGGAGCTTGACGTAATCTACCTCGATGTCGAACTCGCCGGATTCGTCCATCCCGCCGGACTCGTCGCGGCTGGCGGAGATGACGCCCTGGCGGGCGCGCGGGAACGCCTTGAGCAGACCCTCGACGAACGGCGTCGCCGCTCGGAGGACGTTGATGATCACGACGTCGTCCATGCCGACGACGCGCTCACCGGTGGTCTCGGTCAGCGGCGTCTGGACGGTCTCGTAGTGGGTCTCCATGATGCCGTCGATGATCTCGTAGCCACAGATCCGTCCGAGCTTCACCAGCCCTTTCCGGAACGCGACCTGTTCGGTTTCGACGCTTCGCAGCTGTGTCAGCGTGTGTTTCGCGAGCGCATGCGTGACCACTTTCGCCTCGCCTCGGTCTTCGATCGTCATATTCGAGGCAGGGTCAGCGACCGGCAAATAACTGACGAGACGGCGCTCGCACGGTCGCCAGAGCGTCATAGTGACTGCTGTAACTATACCGACGGACGTAAGCCCTGATACTTTCAGTCGTGACCGGATCGACTGAAGCAGTATCAAAAGTTACGTCCGTCGGTATATGTACCGGTACGACCGCCCGACTGCGGGCGGTCGATGTGGAACAGACCTACAGCAATCACTATCAGTCCTCGTAGTCGACGCCCAGTTCGTCAAGCAGAGTCCGCGCGGCACGCGCCGAGGACGGCGGCCCGCGCGCGGTCACCAGATCGCCGTCGACGGCGACGCTGGTGTCAGCGTCGAGTTCAGCGTCCCAGTCGGCCCCGACTGCCTTGACCTCGTCTTCGACCCAGTACGGGAGTTTGCGGCCGTCAGGCATACGATCCTGCTCGTCGACGATCCCCTCTTCCCAGGCGTTGGGGAAGCCCGTCACCGACCGCCCTGCCGCGAGGAAGTCGCCGGCGCTCGCTCGCGATTCGCCACCGCTTGCGCTTTCCGAGGCGCGTGGCGCCTCGCTGCCTCGTGTGAACGCGAGGATTCCGACCGCGTGACAGACGGTCATCGCCTTGCCGTCCTCGCCCTCGACAGCAGTCCGCAGGGCCGCCCGGGCGTGTTTGTCCTGGTTGACGTCCCACTCAGTGCCGTGGCCGCCGGGGAAGACGACCGCGTCGAACTCGCTGGGATCGACCGCCGCGAGCGGCTCGGGGTCGTTCAGCCGCTCGTCGTTCTCGTGGACCTCGCGGACGCGCTCGGCGACCTCCTCGTCGACCTCGGCGGGATCGACCGATCGCTCGTCCAGTACCGCCGGCCCACCCGACGGTGTCGCGACGGTTATCGACAGACCCGCGTCGTCGAGCGTCGTGAGCGGCTCGATACACTCCTCGCCCCAGTAACCATGTTCGCTGACGATGAACAGTGCGGATGGCATCGGAATCGAGTTTGGTCGCGGCGGGTTTACCGTTGGCGCCACCGGAAAGAACTATCGGGATTTGACCGTTCTGGGGGCTTTTCCTCGCAGGATCTGTCACGACCAATATGCGACGGCGACGGTTCCTCGGGACGCTCGCCGGAAGTCCGGCACTCGCGAGCTGTACCACACCCGGATCGCCGACTCCGTTACCGACGACAGTCCATCCAACGGGCCGGCATCGGTGTGATGGCGCCCGCTAGCGAGTAACACGGCAGAAACGTTAACCGCGCCGAAACCGAACAGCGGGTCTAAGATGGACGAAACGGGTCGTTCGATGGGCGAACCCACGCGGCACGAACAGCTATGACTGAGATGGAAGAGAGCGTCTCCGGATTCAAACTCCAGGGCGACTGGGTCGACGTGGTCGAACACGGCGAGCGCATCACGCGGGCGCTGAAAGACCTCGCGGGAGAGGAAGAGATCGACGTGGACGACCGGGCCCTCGAGGAGTTCGACGAGTGGCGGCCCAAGAGCCACGAACGGCTCGACGAGGACGTCAACGAAAAGACCGCCGAACAGGCCAGCGTCGACGAGGGCAAAGGTGAACAGAAGGGCAAGGGCCCAGACGAGGACCTCCAGACCGCCGGGGAGAAACTCACGGAATCATACGAGAGTCTGGACGAACCAGACGAGGCCGTCGACAAGTGGGGCGAGTCGATCGACTACGTCGCCCGCGCGGCCGACTCTGCGGGCCGGAAAGCCCTCCGGAAGGTCGAGGACACCGTCTACAGGAACGTGATGACACGAGTCGCGCCCTACTACTTCGACAACGAACTCATCAGCGCCAATATCAGGCGCGTCAGCGACGAGGATCCCGAGTACGTCTTCGAGGTGAACGTCAACGACGACGACCTGAAGATCCGGGTCTCGAACAAACTGGCCGACTACGAACAGGAGCACGACCGCTGGCACATCGCTGCCGAGAAAGATATCGATACGCCGGCGGCGGCCGAGGGCGTCGACGTCGCCGAGCCCGACAACGACGATGTCGATCCCACGAACACATGATATCGTAGCGAAGAGAACCCGCGGGCTGTAGCCGGTAGGCTATTCAACCAGCATTCACAACCAACGGGGAAATGGTCGGGACGACGCTACTAGTGACGCTGGTGGTCGCGACGCTGGCAAGCCTGTTCATGGCGTGGGCGATCGGTGCCGGCTCCTCCGGTTCGACACCGTTCGCCCCGGCAGTCGGGGCCAACGCGATATCGGTCATGCGCGCGGGGTTTCTGGTCGGGTTGCTCGGACTGGCCGGCGCGATACTCCAGGGTGCGAACGTCTCGGAGGCCGTCGGCCAGGAACTGGTCAACGGGCTCACGCTCTCGGCGGAAGGCGCGACGCTGGCGCTATTGCTCGCGGCTGGGCTGGTCGCCTTTGGCGTGTTCACCGGCTATCCTATCGCGACGGCTTTCACCGTCACCGGCGCGGTCGTCGGCGTCGGGCTGGCCGCCGGCGGAGCCCCTGCCTGGGCGAAGTACCGGGAGATCGTCGGATTGTGGGTCGCTGTCCCCTTCGTCGGCGGCGGGATCGCTTACACCGTGGCGAAACTACTACGGGACGAGAGAGTGCCCGAACAGATTGCGATCCCTGTCCTCGCGGGCCTGGTAACCGCCCTGCTGGCGAACGTGAATTTCGTCCTGTTAGGCGGTCCTGACGAGCAGTCCTCGATCGCCGTGGAACTCGCTGTCGCCGCCGGTCAGGCGACGACTGTTGGACGGGTCGTGGTGTCCCTCGTACTCGCCATCGCCCTCGGCGCGGCGCTGTATCGTGACCTCCGTGTGGACGCGACCGCCGCCCAGCGACACTTCCTCGTTGTGCTGGGCGGACTGGTCGCCTTCTCCGCGGGCGGGAGCCAAGTCGGGCTGGCGATCGGCCCGCTCCTCCCACTGCTAGGCCCGGAGACAGGCGTCGTCGTCCCGCTGGAATCGGTCCTGGTTTTCGGCGGGTTCGGCCTGCTGATCGGTTCATGGACCGGCGCACCCCGAATGATCAAGGCGATCTCGCAAGACTACTCTTCACTGGGGCCGCGGCGCTCGATCGCGGCGCTGATTCCGAGTTTCGCCATCGCCCAGACGGCCGTCCTCCTGGGTATCCCCGTCTCGTTCAACGAGATTATCGTCAGCGCGATTATCGGCAGCGGCTACGCGGCCGGTGGCGGCGCGGTCAGCGGCGAAAAGATGGCAAAGACCGTGCTGGCATGGGTCGCCTCGCTGGCGCTTGCACTCGGGCTCGGGTACGGGCTGTTCACGGCCGGAACGCTGTTGCTGTAGCGGTCACTTCGTGGTGGCTTCCGATTGCTCGCCGGCCGATTCCGCGTCCCCCTCGTCGTACTCGCTATCGTCTTCGATCCGCGTGATCCGGGCTTTCATGATCCGGGTGTTCTCGACCTGTTCGACGCGGATCTCGACACTGTCGTACTCGATGACCTCGCCTTCCTCGACCAGCCGCCCGACGCGGTTGAAGATAAATCCGGCCAGGGTCTCGAACTCCTCGCCCTCGGGGATGTCGATGCCGAGGGCCTCGTTGACCTCCTCGATGTTGACCTCGCCTTTCACCGTGGCCGTCTTGTCGTCGAGGAATTCGATGGGTTCACTCTCGCCGCCTTCCAGAATTTCGCCGACGATCTCTTCGGTAAGGTCCTCCATCGTGACCAGCCCCTCGGTGGTGCCGAACTCGTCGATGACGATCACCATGTGCATGCGGTTCTCGCGCATCTCTGCCAGCAGTTCGTCGACGTTCTTGCTCTCGGGGACGTGTAACGTCGGCTCGATCAGATCATCCAGTTCGAGATCCTCGTTTTCGCCGTAGTTCAGATCGCGAACGAGGTCGCGGATGTGGACGATCCCGATGATGTTATCCAGACTGCCCTCGTAGACCGGCAGGCGAGCGTGGCCACTCTGGATACAGGTCTCGATGGCCTCGGCGATGTCGGCTTCCTTGGAGACAGCAGTCATGTCCAAACGGGGAGTCATCACTTCCTTTGCGATAGTCCGGTTGAACCGTAGCGTTCGCTGGAGCATCTCCCGTTCCTCCTCGTCGAGGACGCCCTCCCGCTCGCCGGTCTTGATCATGTTTCGGATCTCGTCGCGGGTGACGTAGGTACTCTCGATGGCCGACCGACCGCCAGTGATCTTGTTGACGACCCGGGTCAGGCGATCGAACAACACGATCAGCGGCAACAGTAGCCATTCGGACCACTTCAGCGGCCGGGCGATCGATCGGGCCCAGGACTCGGTGTTCTCGACCGCGTAGGATTTGGGCGCGCTCTCGCCGAACAACAACACGATCGCCGTGATCCCGAACGTGGCGGCGAGGACTGCCTGACCCTGGCTGAGATACAGTCCGAACAGCCCCGTCGCGATCGAAGACATCGCGATATTGACGAGGTTGTTACCGACCAGGATCGTCACCAGCAGGCGATGGGGATCCTCTTTCAAGGACTGGACCGTGTGCGCGCCGGGTAGCCCCTCCTCAGCCATCGAGTCGACGCGGTGTTTCGCCAGCGAGAACATGGCGATCTCCGAGGAGGAAAAAAACGCCGATAGCCCGATGAGCACGACGATCGTGAGCGTCCCGAGCACCGTCACGACGGTCTTCGACAGCTCGATGCCGACGAACGGAACGGCGTACAGTTCCGGACCGACCAGTGACGCTATCGAGAGCGAAGATATACCCATCAACACCCCATATTCCCATGGAACGAAATTAACTCTTGTGTGCGAAGGCGGACGAACGGACGGTTTCGACGCGTCGAGCAAACGACCGCAGAGTTATCCCCTCAGGGGACATATATTTATGAATGGCAGACGACAAAGCCGGCCGAGAGAAGCAAGCCCGGGAGGCCGACCGACGCCAGCGGAAGCGTGATATCGCCGCGGAACTCGAACGAGGGGACGAACCGGAGCCACCGATCGAACCGGAGGAACTGGCAAACCTCGAATCGGCTCTCGAATCGCTTTCCTTCCCAGCAGCAGGGTCGGAAGTCGTCGCGACCGTTGGGGACCGGAAGATCGAATCGACCGATGGAGAGTACACAGTCGAGGAGCTCGTTCCGGACACGGACAAAGAGCGGTTCGACACGCCCGCTGCCGTCCGGATGCGAGTACAGCGGCCGACCGTCGCCACAGCTATGAAACGAGTCCTCGAGACCACCGAGACGCTACGGAACAGGGAACTCAGCGGATCACAGCGGGAGGCCTACGAGAAGACGTTTCGGGAACTCAAAGCGATCGACGCCGACGACGAGGACGAAGGGATCCGAGCCGTCGCCGACTGGATCGTCGAACAGATTCACGAGAAAGGAGAACTTCCGGGGTCCCGCGCGGTGCGTCGACAGGCGGCGGAGTTCTGCCGGGAGAACGGCTACGAGGTCCGCAACGACGAGTGGCTCGGAATCTAGCGATCCCAGAAGATCGATACCACGACTGTAATCACGTGATTGCGGTCGCTACCTGTAGCAACGATTATTTTTCCGTCTGATACTGCCGGCTGTGACATTTCGAACGAATTCGACCACCCGGAGGGTCGAATATCTTCACGAACTTACAGCCAGCAGTATGAGAAGCCCAGAACTCCGACAGACAGTAGTCTGAGAAGTCCGGAATCCCTATGCTCGCGCGCGTTCGAAGGGCGGACAAATGAAGGTATTCGGGTCCAGCGGCGTTCGCGGAGTCGTCAACGAGACGGTGACTCCGGAGTACGCGCTTCAGGTCGCGATGGCGGCCGGATCGGTCTGGCGCAACGAGTGGGGCGTCTCCCGGGTCGCTATCGCGCACGACACCCGCACCAGCCGCGGGATGATCGCCGACGCCGCAAAGAGCGGTCTGACCAGCGTCGGTCTCAACGTCGACTACCTGGGCACCGTCCCGACGCCCGGCGCGCAGGCCTACGCCGACGGCGAGGGGATTCCGGCACTGATGGTAACTGCCTCGCACAACCCGCCCCAGCACAACGGTATCAAGCTCATCGGCCGTGACGGGATCGAGCTGGCCGTCGACCAGCTCGAACGGGTCGAACAGCGGCTGCTCGGCGAGCAGTTCGAGCGCGCCGAGTGGAGCGATATCGGACAATCGCGAGCGGTCGACGGCGTCCAGCGCGAGTACGTCGACCAGTTGCTGGCGGCCGTCGACCGTGAGCGGATCGCCGACGCCGACCTCACCGTCGCCCTCGATCCCGGTCACGGTGCGGGCTCGGTGACCAGTCCCATGTTCTTCCGGGAGCTCGGCTGTCAGGTCCTGACGATCAACGCCCAGCCCGATGGCCACTTCCCCGGTCGCAAGCCCGAACCCGTCGCGGACAACCTCGAAGGTCTGCAGCGGCTGGTCGAGACCGCAGAGGCCGATCTGGGAGTCGCCCACGACGGCGACGCCGACCGAGCGGTCTTCGTCGACGAGCGGGGCGAGTTCATCGAGGGCGACGTCGCGCTTGCAGCGCTCGCGGAAGCAGAACTCGACGTCGGCGACGGGGTCGTCTCGGCGGTCAGCAGCTCCCAGCGACTGGTCGACGTCGCCGAGGAAGCCGGCGCGGAGTTGCATCTCACCCAGATCGGGTCGAGCCACATCGTCACGAAGATTCAGCAGCTCCAGAAAGAGGGTACCGAGGTCCCGATCGCCGGCGAAGGCAACGGCGGCATCATCTTCTCCGAGTACCGGACGGTCCGGGACGGGGCCTACACCGCTGCCCGGTTCTGTGAACTACTGGCCGACCGGAGAGCCAGCGAGATCGCGGCCGATTACGACGACTACTACAACGTCCGGAAGAACGTCTCCTACGACGACGAGGGCGAGCGCTCTGCGATGATCGACGCTATCGAACGGGTCGGTCGCGAGACTGAGGCCAGGCTGAACACCATCGACGGCTATCGTCTGGAGTTCAACGACGGATGGGTTCTGGCCCGCCCCAGCGGGACCGAACCCCTGATCCGGGTCTACGCCGAAGCCCACGACCCCGACCGCGCCGACGAACTCGCCGCACTGATGTACGACGCCATCACCGAGGCCGCCGACGCTGCCTAACGGCCCCACTCACCGACTCGGATCGAAGCCACACACGCGGCGACTGCACTGTCGCCTTGGCTTCTCCCACGCGGCGACTGCACTGTCGCCTTGGCTTCTCCCACGCGGCGACTGCACTGTCGCCTTGGCTTCTCCCACGCGGCGACTGCACTGTCGCCTTGGCTTCTCCCACGCGGCGACTGCACTGTCGTCTTGGCTTCTCACTCCACGTGTGCGATATCCACGCCCTGAAAGGAAAAACGCGTCCCGCCGATGTCGCTCGGTTCTACGTCAACCGACCACTCGTGGGCGTCAGCGATCACCGACACGAGGTAGACGCTATCATCGGGAACGTTGCCGTCAGAGTAGGTGGGTTCGAACAGGGCCGCGGGTTTGATCGACGAGCCATCGTCCTCGGCGTAAAACCCATCGGACAGTGTCCCGACGCGGACGTGCCCGCTGCCACCTTCGATCGTGGTCCGGAAGAGCATCTCGAATACTTCCAAAAGAGCGCCCCTGTCTGCCGCGATAACCGCGTCCCCGGACACCGAGAGCGACGCATCGCCGGTAGGGATCGAGTGCCAGGCCGTCTCGACGATCCCCGACAGCGCGATCGATTCGGTCGAGTGACTCACCGACCCCGTCCGGGCGAGCGTCAGCAATTGCCCGACCAGTCGATCCATCCGACCGAGGGTCTCGATCACGTCGTCGACGGCATCGACGTCATCTTCGGCACGCGCTCGCTCGGCCGCTCCAAGCGCGATCTGCAATCGGTTGCGGAGTTCGTGGGAACTCAAGGAAGCAAACTCCTCGAGGCGTGCGGACTGGGTTGCGAGTCGTCGTTTCTGTTCGGCCCGATCGAGAGCAGCCTCGGTGTTGGCTGCCAGAACGTGCGCGAGTTCGATCGTAAACGGATCGAGCGTCCCCTCGCCGGCGTCGACACCGATTACGCCGTGCTCGCCCAGCGGAACCCGGATGCCGCTCACCGTCTCGACAGTGTCCGGCAACTCCAACTCCCTATGATCGTGCTCTGCGACGTCGACCGTCACGAACTCGCCCGTATCTGTCTGATACTCCGGCTCTTTCGTGGCGGCCACGCGTTGGAACGATCGCTCGTCCCAGGCGACGTCCTCGACCGTCTCGACGGTCGTGAGAGCGCCCGTGTCAGGATCGAACAGGTCCACTCGTGCGCCCGGCAGCGCGTCGATCTCGGTCGCGATATCGACGGCCACACGGCCGATTTCTGCCTTCGATCCCGCGCGGACCAGCCGCTGGCTCGCGTCGTGTAACGCGGTCATCATACGCTCCTGGCGCTTGATCGCCGTCACGTCTCGGACGTTACCGACCAGCCCCAAGAGATTACCGTCCTCGTCGTATCGGGGGACTTTCGTCGTACTGATCCACTGGTCCTCACCGTTCTCGACATAGTGCTCAATCTTCTCCTCGATGGCCTCTTCGCGGGCGAGGAGTTCCTGCTCTTCCTCGAAGAGTCTGTCCGCGTGCTCTCGGTCATACAGTTCGTAGTCGGTCAGACCGATCACCTGCTCTCGGTCGATGTTTTCGCCTTCGTAGCCGTCAGCCTGAGTAATGTTAAGAAAACGACCACAGTGGTCTTTTAAAAACACCCGTTCGGGGTAGTGATCCAGGAACGACGCGAACTGCTGGAGCATGGGCTCGGGATCGGTGGCTCCAGCGAGGTGTCGGATCCGGGCAGCCAGCACCGTATCCCGTTCAGGCGGAATGCCGATGACGGTGTCAGCACCCGCTTTGAGCAGATGAAACACAGTCTCGCGGTCCGGTTCCCGCGTGTAGATCCCGACCGGAACGTCACCTGCTCGGTCCCGCACGGCCTCCATCGCAGCGATCCCGTCGAACTCCCCCGACTTATGTGGAACGAGCACACAGCCGATCGACTCCGAATCAGTCCCGATGGCGGCAATGTCTTCGACCGTCCGCACATCGTCGATCCCGCCGCGTTCGATCGCCTCCGCGACCCGCGTGAGTTGCCCGTCGGAGTCGACGACAATGACGGTACCGGCTTCGACCGGATCCTCGCTCATCCGTGTGTAAACTGTATACCGAACCCCAAAAGGGTCTCGAGTGATCCTGCTCGTCGATATCACTCGGCCGCCGCAAAGTTTCGCGGACCTCATTATCTGTTCTCCGTTTGCGGCAGCCACGTTCTCCACGTCCGTGTCATCTCGTTCAGCCTGCTCGATGAGTTCGTCGAGCAAGCCGAGCGATACTCAAGAGAAGGTACTCAAATCGGGACCGATTCCCACCATTTATAAACTAACTATCAAAAGACACGTGATGGTCCCGTCCGTTTTCCGAGTAGATGGACATCCGGCAGTCGTTTCGGACCGTCCTGAAGGTGTATCCGACCGCACTGGCACGGCTGGGACTGGCCGACCGGACGAAGGCCATCGAGGCGCTGGATCTAGCCGCGCCGGTGATGGTCACAGGCGGCCTGCGCGTCCTTTTGCGGCTGGCTGACTTCGTTATGGTCGGGATCGCGATTGGGGACACCGGCATCGCCGGTCTGGAACTGGCATTCCAGTACTACTTCGTCGGGTTCGGTCTCTCGCTTGCGGTCACCAGCGGGACAATCAGTGTCGTCTCCCGGCTCAAGGGGGCTGGCAAGCACGGCCGAGCGGATCTCGCGGTCATGCAGTCGCTGTGGCTCTCGCTCGCGATCTCACTGCCCCTGGCGGCGCTGTCGTGGATCTACGCCGAACCGCTGATCGACCTGTTGACTGACGACCCCCAGACGATCGCACTCGGCGGCATCTACCTCGCGATCGTCATGCTCTCGTTGCCATTCCGGTTCTGGAGCCTGGTTTCGGCGCGAGCACTGGCCGGGGGTGCGGACACGCGCACGCCGATGTACGTCCGTCTACTGACCCTCCCTACGAACGTCGTTCTCAACGCCGCACTTATTTTCGGCCTCGGACCCGCTCCCAGACTGGGCATTGCCGGGGCCGCGATCGGGACTGCCGTCGCCAACGTGATTGCCGCAATCGTGTTCTTCGGTCTGCTCGTTTCCGGGCGTTTTACAGTACAGTTGCGGTTACAGCGGCCACTATTCGATCTCGAGTTACTCGGCGAGATCGGCCGAGTCGCCAGCCCGCTTGCCGGGATGCGACTCCTGCAGTCACTGGGGCGGTTCCCGTTTCTGTTCGTGCTCGGCGTGTTCGGCACACCAGCGCTCGCGGCCTACGCGATCGGTCGCCGGGTCATGCTCCTGGCGTTGATGCCGGCCTGGGGGTTCTCGACAGCCGCGAGCACTCTCGTCGGGCAGGCGATCGGTGCCGGCGACGACGACGAAGCGACCGACTACGGCTGGCAGACCCTCCGGGTCGCGCTCGTGTTGCAACTGTTGATCGGGGTCGCTATCGTGGTCGTTGCCCGCCCGATCGCGATCGCCTTCGGCACCGAACACGTCGATCTGACGGTGACGTTTATCCATGTGTTCGCGGTCGTCGTCGCCGGCTTCTCGGTCTCCCGGACGATGCGCGGCAGTCTCCGCGGGGCCGGGGACACCCGCTTCCCGCTATACGGGACGGTACTGGGTACGTACCTGGTCAGACTACCGGTCGCCGCGCTGGCGCTGCCGGCCGGATTCGCGGTCTCCGTCGCGGGGCTCTCGGTCCCACTCGGCTTTGGGCTTGGCTTGCCGGCCGTATACGTCGCGATAGTCGCGGATTTCTACACGAAGGCAGCAGTAAACACCGGTCGGTTCTGGTCCGGCGAGTGGAAACGAATTGCGCGAGAATCAAGCGTCGGCAGAGCCAGTGGATGACGGTGTGGGAAATTACTGGACAGGTGCGATCCCCTGAGCGTCGGCCAGCAGCTCCTCGACGTCGGCCTCGGAAGGCTCGTTGTTCAGCAGGACGTCGATCGGAAGCGTCGGCGCGCCACCGACGAGATTCTCCAGGATGACCAGTCGCTCACGTGCCCGCGACATCCCGACGTAGAAGACCCGGCGTTCGTTGTCGGTCAGCGTCGGCACCGGACTGGTGCGTTTGGTGAATTCATCGACGCCAGGCACCTCGATGCCTTCCTGCTCGACGGTCGCAGCCATCTGCTCGACGACTTTCTCGGTCAGATCGGTCGCCACGAAGACGTGATCGGCCTCCCGGCCCTTCGCGGAGTGGATCGTCCCAACGCGCAGGCGGCTCGGGTCCATACCCTCGTAGTCGCCGCCGAAGTAAGCGTCAACAGTCCGTTCCTGGAAGCTCGTGACCTTCCGGAGCATGTCCGCCGCCGCGACCGGACCAGGTGCGAACGGTGCGTGTTCCTCGATCAGGCCCGGGTCGATATCGATGTCCTGGAGATCGTCGGTATCGGCGTCCTCGGTGATGGCGTCGATAGCGTCGAACAGATCGTCACGCTCGCCCGTGCCGAAGGCCGAATCGGCAAACATATCCGCCAGCCTTCGGGCTTGCAACGCCGTCAGAGACTCTCCGGCGTCGCAGTTTTCGATCCCTCGGACGTACTGCGTAAGCCGGTCGGTCCACATCCGCTGATCGGTCAGACACTGGAAGGGGATTCCCTCGTCGATGAACTCGTCGATGAACTGGAACATCTGGTAGCGCGCCCGGAACAGTACCATCACCGTCCCGTCGTCGTCCTCCTGAATCGTCGCGGTGACGTTCCGGGCCAGATCCAGCATCGAGGGACTCTCGACGGCCTCGACGGCCCCGCCCTCCTTACGGGGGTTGAGGTCTTTCTCCTGTCGCTTGTCGATGTGGCTGACCTCGCGGTTGACCACGTCGAGGATGCGGGAGGGGAGACGGTAGGAGTTGGGCAGGATCTCGTCATCGGTGACCTCCTCGTCGAGCAGGAGGTCCGGATCAGCGCCCTGCCAGGCGTAGACGACCTGGTCGTCGTCGCCCGCGATGAGAACCTTCTCCATGTGGGGTTTCCACTCCTCGTAGACGTCGTACTGCAGAGTCGTGATGTCCTGGAACTCGTCAATGATCAGGTAGTCGACGCGCGGGAGCAGCGATCGCTGCTTGACCCGTTCGAGCATGTCGGCGAACCCGACCAGGCCGTGTTCTCCCTTGTAAGTTCGCCAGGCACGGATGGCCTCGGGCACGTCGATACGGTCGTCGTCACTCGGCCAGGTCGGCGTGTACTTGTTGCCAGTCTGGGCGTTGTCGTCGATATCCGGCGGGAGTCGGACCTCCTCGTCGTTCCACTGGAAGGGTACGTCGTACCAGTCGGCGACGTCCCGGCGGGTCCGCTGGAGCCACTGGCTGGTGGCGATGATCTTGTTACCCATCGTCGTCGAGCGGGCCGACCGGCGACGCGACCCCTCATACTCGTCTTCGAACTCCAGGCCATAGCTATCACAGAACTCCTCCTTGTCACTCTCACCGACGACGTCTCCACGAGAAAGGTTCAACAGCTCGTAGGCCTTCGCGTGCATCGTGCTCACGTTGCCCTTCAGCGTCCGCGGCGAGATGTCGAGGCGTTCGGCGAGTCGATCGCGGATCTCGGCGGCGGCTGCGCGGGTGTAGGACACCACTAGCACGTCTCGGACGTCGACGTCGTCCTCTTCAAGCAACGCTTCAACCCGGTCGAGCAGCGCGGTGGTCTTCCCGCTCCCCGGTCCGCCGAACAGGCGGACAATCTGGGGATTCGCGTCAGTCATCGACATTAGAAACGGGCTGCTCCTTCATAAGCGACGTGGCTTGGAACCGGCCGCCACGACGGCTATCCCACCGGCTGGGACACTCCTGCTACCGGACAGTTCGATCTGAGAAGTACCACTCAGGGAACGGTATCACGGAATTACAACCAGCAGTGTTATACTACCGGCTGTAAGGGTCGAAAGAATCCGGCATCCTGAGAGCGATGATATCGGTACGAGCTCACAGCCGGTATACCGACGGACGTAAGCCCTGATACTTTCAGTCGTGACCGGTTCGACTGAA
>JAZKRQ010000067.1:0-13931 GCA_036628575.1 Halapricum sp. | reverse complement strand
AGATCTCGCTCGCGGTCATCGGTTCGTCGAGTTCACTGATGATCGTCCGACATTCGGGGTCGCCGAGCGCATCGAGGACGTCCTGTAGATCAGGACCGTCCTCGTCCGCGAACGGGTCACGGACCATTTCACCCCATCGTACTACTCTTAGGGGTTTAACGTCACCGACATCTCGTAGTGACGCTTCCCGGTTGCGGACCTCTTATAATCCAGGGTGGCGAAATGCCGCTATTCGGTCATGGGAGAGACACAGACGGATTCACGAGGGATCTCCGAGCTCGCCAGCGTCATGACCCTTGTACTCATCGCCATTGTGATCGTGGTCGCAATCGGGCTGAACGTCCTCTTTCTCGAAGAGGAGGCTTCGGGACCGGAGGCGACGTTCTCGTTCAACTACAACGACGATCTCAATCATCTGATAATAACACACGACGGGGGGGACAGCTTCGCAGCCGGAAACCTCTCGATTCAGGGTCCACAGCAAGCGGAAGCCCGGTGGTCGGAACTCAATGACAATATGGATGAGTCCTCGTTGGTCGATAAGGGAGATATCGTCCGGATCGGCCCGAACAACGCGTACGGCGACCGGGTCAGAGATGGCGAACCCATCCGAGTCGTGCATATCGACCCGGTGTCCGGCTCGGTGACCGTCCTCTCCCAGTGGAACGGGACGAGCAACTTCTAGCCTTTGATATTACAGACGGGATACGTCCGGACGACCTTATCACCGATACCCAGAGCGTCGGAGACGTTCACTACCTCGTCGACGTCCTTGTAGACGCCCGGGGCTTCCTCGGCGACGGTCGCGCCGCTGTTGGCCTTGACGTAGACGTGCTGCTGGTCCCTGAGTTCGTCCTGGACGTCCTCGCCCCAGTAGGTGTTTTTCGCTTCTGTACGGGACATCAGCCTTCCCGCGCCGTGGGCAGTCGAACCGAAGGTCTCTTCGAGCGACTGCTCGCCACCGCGGAGCACGTAACTCCCGGCACCCATGCTCCCAGGGATGATGATCGGCTGACCCACGTCGGCGTAAGCCGTGGGCAGTTCGGGCCGACCAGCCGGGAACGCACGCGTCGCGCCCTTCCGGTGGACGTACAGGTCCACGTCCTCGCCGTCGACGGTATGGGTCTCCCGTTTGGCGATGTTGTGTGCTACGTCGTACAGCAGCTCCATCTCCATGTCCTCCCACTCGCGGTCGAAGACGTCCTCGAAGACCTGCCGGGTCCGGTGGGTGATGAGCTGGCGGTTTACCCATGCGAAGTTTATCGCCGCACACATCGCCCCGTAGTACTCCTCGGCCAGGTGTGACCCGGCCGGCGCGGCCGCCAGTTCCTTGTCCGGCAGCCGGTTCAGCAGTCCCTGATGTGCCTGCTCGATCTCGCGGAGGTAGTCGGTACAGACCTGATGGCCCAGGCCCCGGGAGCCACAGTGGATCAGCACGACGACCTGGTCCTCCTCAAGGCCGAACTCCCCGGCAACCTCGGCGTCGAAGACGTCGGTCACGCGCTGGACTTCCAGGAAGTGATTGCCCGACCCGAGCGAGCCGACCTGCTCTTTCCCTCGATCCTTGGCCTTCTGTGAGATCGCGCTCGGATCCGCATCCGGCCGCTTTCCCTCGTCCTCGCAGTGTGCGAGATCCTCGGGGACGGCGTAGCCGTTCCGTAGCGCCCACTCGACCCCGTCTGCGAGGATTTCCTCAATGTCGTCTCTTGACCCCTCGAAGACCCCACCTCCGCCGAGACCTGACGGAATAGCGTCAAATAGTGCGTCGACGAGTTCCTCTTCCCGTCCTTCTACGTCGGAGTAGGTCAAATTGGTCCGGACCATCCTGACTCCGCAATTTATATCATATCCGACGGCTCCGGGCGAGATACAGCCGTTTTCGGCGTCGATGCCCGCGACGCCGCCGACGGGGAAGCCGTACCCCTGGTGACCGTCGGGCATGCAGACGGCGTACTTCCGGATGCCTGGCAGGTGGGTCGTGTTCCTGAGCTGCTCGAGAGTCTTGTCATCGCTGATCTCGTCGAGCAGCGACTCGCTGGCGAGCACCCGTGCGGGGACGTTCATCTCCCCGTCCTGGGGCATCTCCCAGACGTACTCCCGGATCTTCTCGAGTGTGATATCGCCGGCCTCGTAGGTGCTCATACGTGTATATCGATCAGCCAGCCTCAAGAAACGTTACCCCGGTCGAAGCATCCGAAAACGGGTTCGACTCCCCGTATCATAGTGACTGCTGTAACTATTTCCCGGTACGACCGCCCGACTTCGGGCGGTCGATGTGGCATTGACTTACAGCAGTCACTATCAAGCCGGCACACCCTCGCGGTGGTCGGTCGCCTCCCGGTCGAGCCAGGCGTCGATCGAGAGCGGACCGGCACCGAGGGTGAACACCGCCGAGGCGATGCCGAACATCGTGATGTGTGCCAGCACGGGATCGTCGGGCAGGCCGAACAGCGTGATCGTGAACAGCACGAACGCCCCGGCCGCGGTCGCACGGGTCAACAGCCCGAATATCAGCGCGATCCCGAACGCGATCTCGGCGAGGCCGGCCCCGACGACCCAGACACCGGGGTCGACCGGGACGACCGCCGTGAGATCGTATTTCGCGACGACTTCGAGCCCCGGGCCGGGGTTGAGGAGTTTCTCGCCCAGCCCAAGCAGGACGAACGTCACGCCCAGCCCGATCCGGAGTATCGTCGGGACGTAGGCGGTGTAGGGGTCGAGCCGTCGCTGCAGGCGTTTGGCCCGGACGTGGACCGGGTCGATCTGGTTGTAGTAGGTCCCCGGCGCGCTGGCGACCCGAGCGAGCAGGTGATCGGCACTGGGACGCCCGCTGCCAAGGAGGAAAATCGCGAGGAAGCCAGGGACGTACTCCAGTGCGAGGATCGACGTCGGGAAGAACGCGACCGAGACGGCGTAGGTCGCCAGCCCGATCAGCGCAACTACTCGCGTCGCCAGGCCGAACAGCAGGAAAAAGCCGAGTCCGATCAGTAACACCCGGGCTTCGGCCTGGGCGGCCGTTCCGAGGATCTCGCCGGTCCGCACGCTGGGACTGAAGAGATAACCGATAAAGCCCGCACCGATCAGCGGGAGCCCGAGACTCAACCGGAGCATCCATGGGACGTACGTGAGATACTCCGCCAGTGCCGAGCGCAACACCTCGAAGTCAGGGACCGTCGGACGAACCCACAGGTACGTGCCGACGCCGACGCCTGCGATCAGTCCGGTCGCGCCGAACAGCAGTGCGTTCGCCGGTTCGGTCAACACGGCGATAGAGAAATCGAGCCCCCGTGCCGAGGGGTCTTCTGTGACGTATCTGACGTGTGCCGCGGCCGGCCGAACAGCCGTCCACAGCAACACGGCGGCCGCCAGTAGAAATCCGGATCGACGGAGTGTATCGCGGGGTCTAGTCATCCTACGTTCCCTATAGTCCGGAACGTGGTTAAGCACGCACTTCCGGTAAGACGGGCCGCCTAATCTATCCGGAACGATTCCCCGTGACCTGGCTATCTTCGGAACAGACGTACAGTAGTCACTATCACACGTCGAAGACGACGTAGGCGTGCCATCCCGACTCGGTTGGTCCGAGGGCCATCTCGGAGTAGGTGACCGCCTTGACCTCTCGGGCGGAGATGCTCTGGAGCGGGACGCCGCGGGCGCTGGCCTCGACGGTCCAGCCGTCGTCAGTCTCCCGGACCGTCGCCTGGTTGTCGACCGGGAGGACGCTCCTGACGTCGCGCTGGTAGATGAGTTCGTCCAGGTAATCGAACAGCAGCGCTTCTCTGGACTCGGCCGTCCGGATCAGTTCGAACCGTTCGCCGCTCTCGGGAACGTCCTCGCACATCGCTGCAGCGAGCCCGTCCGCGACCGCTTCGAAGACCCGGCCAAGGCTCCCGGCGTCGGCCTCGACGGCGACGTCCGCGGGGTGTTCCCGCAGAGTAAAACTCATACTTGCCCCTCCCCGCTCCTTTCGCCGTCGTCCGACAGGAAAACGCCTTCGGCTCCCGGTGGTAGGTCCTCTACCGGCGCTTCGTCGGCGGTGTTGACCGCGACGCCGCTGGTGACGACCGACCGTATCCCTTCCTCGACACTCATGTCCACGTCGTAGACCTTCTCGTCGTGGACGTGGATCACGAATCCACCCATGACTGGGTTCGGTGCCATCGGGAGATACAGCGTCGTCATCTCCGAGTTGCCCGTGGCGTCGCGGATGTTCTGGGACGTCTCGGCGGTGACGAACGCCACGCAATAGGATCCTTCGACCGGATACTCGACGAGCTTCACTTCCCGGAAACTCTGCGTGTCCTTGTCAAGCAGGAGCTGGCTCATCTCGTCGAAACTGCTGTAGACCGCCCCGATACCCGGAACCGACGACAGCGCGTTGGTGACCTCTTTTTCCAGTCGTCGGGACAGGCGACTGTTCTCGGTCGCAAAGCCCACGAGGAAGATGAACGCGAGCAGGGTCACCAGCGCGGCGACGTCCGGAGCGTATCCGCCGCCGACGCCGACCATCCGTAGCAGCTCGGCCAGCGGGCCGACCGAATTCAGCAGGAGGTTCATCGCGAAGTTGAACACGAACAGCGTCACCAGCACCGGGACTGTGATCGCTAGCCCGCTTATCATCCACGTCCGGAGCCGTCCACGAACGCCGCGTTGCCCGTCCGTCTGCGCGGAGTCCGGGGTTGCCATATGAGTTGTGTCTCGACCGGCCCGTAAAAATCGGTCGTCCCGGACGCCAGCGTTTTTTGCCTGGCCGCGAACGACAGCGTATGAGCGACACCGACGAGCCGACCCAGGAGAACGTCGCGGAGGGTCGGGTTTACGACCCCGACGCAGCCCATACCTTCCCGGACGCGCGGGTCAACGACGTCCTCGACCGCATCGAGAACGACGAGGAGATCCAGGCGCTGCTGGAGGCACAGAACGTCAACCCCGTCAAGCGCAAACAGTACAACGATCACGGCACGAAGCACGTCTCGATCGTCCGCAACCGCGCGCTGTGTCTGTACGACCTGCTCAAGCATGGGCAGGTACGGTTCAACGGAGCCACCGAGCAGGGGCTCGAGGAAGCCGACGAGCCCGTCATCGTCGCTCTGGCGGCGACCCTCCACGACGTCGGCCACATCGTCCACCGGGACGACCACCCGTACTACTCGATCCCGCTGGCGGCAGACGTGCTAGACCGCTTCCTGACGGAACTACCTTACTACGATCTCCCGGAGACGGTTCGACTGAAAGGCGAGATCCTCCACGCGATCCTCTGTCATCACACCGAGGAGGATCCCTTGACGACTGAGGCGGGCGTGGTCAGGGTCGCCGACGCGCTGGACATGGAGAGTGGCCGATCGCGGATCCCGTACGAACACGGCGGCCGCGGGATCAACACGGTTTCCAGTCAGGCTATCAAGACCGTCAGACTGCAGGAAGGCGAGACCAGTGAGGTCCTGGTCGAGATCGAGATGACAAACGCTGCCGGCGTCTATCAGGTCGACAACCTCCTGAAGGCGAAGCTACGGAACTCCGGTCTGGAAGAACACGTCCGTATCGTCGCGGTCAACACTCGTCAGGAAAGCGATCGGCTCGTCGAGCGGATCGAACTGTAAGTAATCCTGGGTGACACGTCCTTCCTTCGGGGAATGCCCTGTGGTAGCAGGAGCGAGCAGGCGGGGGAGTTCACGCGATTGACAGAATATTTTTGCGTACCGGCTGGGATTGTTCGGGTGTGTCCGAGGCAAGCGTACTGACGATCGGTGGCGCGAAGGGCGGTGCTGGCAAGACGGTTACAGCGATAAACGTGGCGTCGGCGCTTCGATCGGTCGGATTCTCGGTTGCGCTCGTCGACGCGGACCTCGGGACGACGAACGTCGCCGACGTTCTCGAACTGACCCCCGAGACGAGTATCCACGAGGTCCTGGCCGGGGAGGCTGACGTCGCTGCCGCGATAATTACCACAGAAGGCGGCCTCGACGTGATCTCCGGCGGTGACTCGCTTACGTATCTGGTCGAAGCCGATCCTGCACACCTCCGTCCGGTGATCGACACCTTGGCCGAGGAGCACGACGTGGTCGTCGTCGACACCGGGACTGGACTGAGCCACGAGGTGCTGGTCCCGTTCGGTCTCGCCGATGGGGTCGTGCTCGTCTCCACGCCAGAGAACACCTCCATCGTCGACACCCGCAAGACGGCCGAGGTCGTCGAGAAAGTCGACGGCACCCTGCTGGGCGTCGTCGTCACTCGCGTCACCGACGACACCGACCTCGAGCGCGTCCGCGAACAGATCGACCTCCCGCTTCTCGAGTTACTCCCCGACGATCCGAAGGCTGCAAAGACCGAACCGGTCGTCATGGAAGCCCCCGACAGCAAACTCGCGGACGGATACCGCCAGCTCGCGACGACTCTAATCCGGATGCGAAACGATCGCAAATCGGACGACGATTCCTGAAAGTAACGTCGCCAACCCTTTCGGTAGTGGCCGCGCCGAGATTCGTCCGTCTTCGGCTACCGTTACAACCGCCACTGGGCCCGACGAAACGATTTTGTAGAGTGGTATCGTATCACAAACATGGGTCTCGCGCCCCGAGACGATCCGGAAACACGGTCGTCACACGGCCGAGCGGACGAAATACGGGCGCGCGAGCCGTCGTCGCTGTCGGGGCCTGAACGACTCAGGGCGCTGGCCGTCGGGTTCGAGCGGGCGCTCGGTCGGCCGTGGCGTGCGGGATTGACGGCGGCACGCGAGTTGTTCAACCGCCTCATCAGCCCGGATCTCGAGACGCCGGCAGAATCGTTCGCCGATCAGGCCGTCCAACCAACCCGGTGTCCCGCGGTCGAAGATCTGCCTGCCCGCGCGTTCCCCGTCGTCTATCCGACCCGTTCGCTGCGGCTCGTCGACAACGACGCAGACCTCACCGGGTCCGTCGAGGACGGCGTTTTCACACTTTCCCATCCCGACGGGGACGACGCGTGGATCGAGTCGGACACCTGGACGGAACTCCGGCGGTAGTTCGTAATCGCCGGGCACGGAAGGCAATCTTTGAGTAGCCACTTCCCGGAGTGTTCCCAATGGCTTTCTTCGATCGGCTCGCGGACCGCATCGACGCCGTCGATAGCGTCGTCTCAGTGGGCCTCGACCCCGACCCGGATCGGTTGCCCGAGTACGTCGCCGATGCCGATCTGCCGCGCTGGCAGTTCAACCGTCGTATCATCGACGTGACCCACGAACACGCCGCCTGCTACAAGCCCAACGCGGCCTTCTACGAGGGACCCGACGGCTGGGCCGCCCTGGAAGAGACGATCGCCTACGCCCACGGCAAGGACATCCCGGTCCTTCTGGACGCAAAACGGGGCGACATCGGTAACACTGCCCGCCAGTACGCCACTGCCCTGGACCGCGCCGACGCCATCACGGTCAACCCCTACATGGGCCGTGACTCGCTGGAACCGTTTCTCCAGCGCGTCGAGAAGGGCGTGTTCGTGCTCTGTCGGACCTCCAACCCGGGCGGGGCCGACCTCCAGGACCTCGAACTCGATTCCGGCGAACCTCTCTACGAGCGTGTCGCGGCGCTCGCGGATCTCTGGAACAAGAACGGCAACGTCGGTCTCGTGGTCGGCGCGACCAATCCCGAGGAACTCGCGGAGATCCGGGAGGTCGTCCCCGATATCCCGTTTCTCGTGCCGGGTGTCGGTGCCCAGGGCGGGGACGTCGAGGCGGCCGTCGAGCACGGCCTGACTGATGGCTGGGCGTCAGCTGACGACTCCTCGACTGGCGTTGGCCTGGTCAACTCCTCGCGCGGGATAATCTTCGCCGGCGAAGAGGCCCGCGGGGGCGAAGACGCGTACTTCGGCGCGGCCGGTCAGTCGGCCAGACGGCTCAAAGAACAGCTTAACCAGCATCGGTGACCCGGACGGGCGACTTCAGGGTATTTCGCTCGCGGTTGCAAACGTGGTCATGCTTCCCGCTTGCGGTCCTCCGACCGAGATCCACCCGTCCCTTCTCGACGTGACTGCTGTACGTCTGTTCCGTATCGACCGAGGAGTCGTGCGGCCGTACCGGTCAATCGTTGCAGCAGTCACACTCAGACGAGATCTTCCGCGATACCTGCCGCAACCGGGATCCGTGGGTCATTCCCCTGATACGTCTGGACGATCAGGTAGATCCAGGCGGCCAGTGCCCCGAGCCAGATGACGAGGCCGAGGAGGCCGAAGATCGGACCCAATATCAATCCGACGAAGTCTCCGAACTGGACCATCAGTTGAGCGAAGTTCAATGCCATCGCCGCGATGGTTACCCCACCGAAGACGACGATACTCTGTGCGGCGTGAAACCGGACGGTGTCGTTGTCCGATTCGACGAAGTACATGACGATGCCCGTGACCCAACCCAGCACGTACGCGAGAGTGGCCGCGACGTTTTCATCGAGACCGGTCTGGGTCTCCTCCGCTTTGGCAGTGTCGGGACGGCTAGCAGTGGTAGCCATAGTCCTTCATTACTACATTCTCTCTCCCGCGGAGTAAATCCGTATCACTATTCCCAGATATTAGGATAATTGATGTATTTTGATAGGTATATAATGAACAATAGTTATATATGAACCGAAGGCAACTGTTGACCGTCGGAGCAGCGATCACGTGTCGGTCGAACGGGAGTCCACCGACAAGCCCACCGCTGAAGCGTGGGTAACTGACGTGTACCGTTTTCAATAGCCGACTGTATCACCTCTAGAAACGGTACGTGTCGACGTCGTCGGGGAGATCGTCCGGATCGACGTGTTCGTCCCCGAGGCCGAGTTCGGACGCACACTCGACGCAGATCCCGTGCCCTTCGTCGAAGTGTCGCTCACAGACCAGCCGGCCACACCTATCGCAGGTGTACCTGGCATCGGGACGCTGGCAGATCTCACACAGGCCGGTGACGCTCATGTGTGAATGTACCACGCCCGAGCGTTTCACGCTTGCGCCCGCACGAACCGAGGTTTGCTGCCAGCGAGACGCTTACGGGTCTCCCGACCGAAAGCGACCCGTGGACGAGTCACGCCTGCTGATCGGGATGGCAGCCGCCTTTGCGGGTATGACTGCCCTCCTTGGGATGGTCGGTGTCGTCTACAACCCGATCATCCTCGCGGTGGCGGCGATGTTCGGGCTGGTGACCTACGTCCTCTGGATGCACGGCACCGGCCGGCTGGCGAGCCGCCTCTACGCGCGGGTCCAGCGTCAGGCCGCCCGCAATGCCGGTGGCGACCGCCGGAGAACCGGCCGTACAGAACGCGGCGGCTTCGGAGCCGGGCCGCGTGACGACTGGGATCCTCCGGGCGGTCGCGGCCGGTGGCGACGAGTAGGTGATCCACGCGATCGACGCCGGGCCGACCCCCGCCAACGCCGTACTCGCAACCGCGCTCCCCGCAGTACCGACGGCCCGACGGCCGCCGAGGCCTATCGGACGCTCGGGCTCGACCCGGACGCCGACCAGGAGGCGATCACCCGAGCCTACCGGAAGAAGGTCAAGTCCGTTCATCCGGACACCGAAGACGGCGACGAGGAACAGTTCAAGCGTGTCAAAGCCGCCTACGAGCGCCTGACCGAAGAGTAACTCGCAAGCCCGATGTATCTCCCCTTCCGAGATGGAGGTATGCCAGAAGCCCCACCGCTGGCGGTGGACGTCGACGGGACGCTGACCGACGGAGAGCAAATCATCGACCCCCGCGTCCTGCCAGTCCTGCACGACTGGCCGGCCCCGGTCGTCGTGGCGACCGGTAAAGCGCTCCCCTATCCGGTCTCTCTCTGTCAGTTCGCCGGGATTCCGAGTCGCGTGATCGCCGAGAACGGCGGTGTCGTCGCCATCGCCGACACGGACGACCTCCGTTTCGAAGGGGATCGCGAGGCCGCCCAGGCCGTCGCCGACGCCTATGTCGAGGCCGGCTATAGCCTCGGTTGGCAGGAAACTGATTTCGTCAACCAGTGGCGCGAAGCCGAGGTCGCTGTCGCCCACGAGCAACCGTTGGCACCTCTGGAGTCGATAGCTGCCGACCACGGCCTGGAGGTCGTCGACACCGGCTACGCCTACCACGTCAAAGATCCGAGCGTAAGCAAGGGGAACGCCCTGGCGACGGTCGCCGGGGAACTGGGGCTGGCCGCCGACGATTTCCTGGCCGTCGGCGACTCCCAAAACGACGTCTCGGCGTTCGAAGTCGCCGGCGAGGCCGTTGCGGTCGCCAACGCCGACGACGCGGCCCTGGCGGCGGCCGATCGAGTGACGGAGGTGGGCTACGCCGACGGTTTCCTGGAAGCGGTGGGGGCCGATCCCACGGGAGCGATATATACCGATACGGGCGTCTAAGGTCCCCATACCCGGGGAAGGCTTATGTCAGCGCCCCAATTATCCACGCCCATGAGCCCGGACCGGGCCGTCCTCGAACGCGCCCTCGAACAGGGCGAACGAGAGGGTGGCAGCGTCGAGTTCAAGGAGCGTCTGACCGAGGATCTCCACGCGGCGGAAGGGCGCTTCGAGAGCCTCGCGGCACAGTTGCGCCACCGCGTTCTCTCGGGCGATGGCGAGGCCACGTACGTCGTCGGCGTCACCGATGACGGCGGGATCGCGGGTATCGAGCCGGAGGTTTTCTCGGAGTCGATGGACGTTCTCTCGCTTCTTGCCGAGGAGGCCGGCGCGCACATAGAGGAGGTCCAGACCTGGAGTGCCGACGAGGCGGGCGGTATCGTCGGCGTCGCAACGATCCGTGAGGGCGCAGTAATGGACGATGACGAGCACATCGTCGTCGGGACGGCGGGCCACGTCGATCACGGCAAGTCCACGCTCGTCGGCTCGCTCGTGACCGGCCAGGCCGACGACGGGCAGGGCGGGACCCGGTCGTACCTGGACGTCCAGCCCCACGAGATCGAGCGCGGTCTCTCGGCGGACCTCTCCTATGGCGTCTACGGCTTTGACGACGACGGCCCGGTCCGTATGGACAACCCCGATCGCAAGTCCGACCGTGCCCGCGTGGTCGAGGAGGCCGATCGACTCGTCAGTTTCGTCGACACCGTCGGCCACGAGCCGTGGCTTCGGACGACCATCCGTGGCATCGTCGGCCAGAAACTCGACTACGGACTGTTGACCGTGGCCGCCGACGACGGCCCGACCAAGACGACGCGCGAGCACCTGGGAATCCTGCTGGCGACCGAACTCCCGACTATCGTCGCTATCACAAAGGTAGATCTTGTCGACGAGGATCGACTCGTCGAGGTCGAACGCGAGGTCGAACGCCTGCTTCGGGACGCCGAGAAGACGCCACTGCCGATCGAACGCCACGGTGTCGACGCCGCATTCGATGAGATATCCGAGACCGTTGTGCCGGTCTTGCGGACCTCCGCAGTCTCCGGGGCTGGACTGGACGCACTGGACGAACTGTTCGAGCGCCTGCCCAAGATCGAGACTGCCGCCGACGGCGAATTCCGGATGTATATCGACCGGACGTACAAGATTACCGGCGTCGGCGCGGTTGCCTCGGGGACGATCAACTCCGGCCAGGTCGAAGCCGGCGACGAACTCCTGCTCGGGCCGATGGCCGACGGGAGCTTTCGCGATGTCGAGGTCCGGTCGATCGAGATGCACTACCACCGCGTCGACGAGGCCGAAGCCGGCCGGATCGTCGGGATCGCCCTGAAAGGGGTCCGCGAGGCCGACGTCGAGCGCGGGATGGTCCTGTTGCCACGCGACGCTGACCCCGATCCGGTTCGGGAGTTCGAGGCCGAAGTGATGGTGTTGAACCACCCCACCCGGATCGGCGACGGCTACGAACCGGTCGTCCACCTCGAGACAGTCAGCGAGGCCGCCGCCTTCTACCCCGAAGACGGACAGTTGCTCCCCGGGGATAAAGGGCGGGCCAGAGTCCGGTTCAAGTTCCGCCCCTATCTCGTAGAAGAGGGACAGCGGTTCGTCTTCCGCGAGGGGCGTTCGAAAGGTGTCGGAACCGTCACCGACGTGACCGGCGTTGAATAGCTGCTGTCGTCACCCGACAACCGCCGGATTGAACCGACACACCCGCTCGCCGGCGACCACTCGCTGGAAGTTTTCGAAGAGTTTGCGGGCCTGTGCGGCCGCGGCATCGTTGGCCTCGGTGACGGTAGCAAGCACCTCCTGTTTGTGCTCCCCGGAGATGTCCTTGTTTCCGATCACCCAGCGAGCGGTTTCGAGGTCGTACTCCGGGTGGAACTGCACGCCGAAGGTTCGCCCGATCTGGAACCCCTGGAGCGCCACGTCGTTCGTGGCTGTCACCCGTGCGTCCGGCGGCAACTCGACGACTGCGTCGGTGTGGGTCTCGAACGCGGTGAACGTCCGCGGGACGCCGTTGAACAGCTGTGACGCTTCGATTCGCCGCACCGTCTGGTACCCGAGTTCGTACTCGCCCATGTCCGCGACCTCGCCCCCGAGCGCCCGCGCGAGCAACTGGTGGCCCCAGCAGACCCCGAGCAGCGGAACGCCGACCTCGTGAGCCGCTTTTGCCCACTCCTCGACGTCCCGGATCCACGACTGTTCGTCGTAGACGGAGACCTGCGAACCGCTGATCACCGCGCCGCCGTACGGAAAATCCTTCGGGTCCGGCGGTAGCTCCCCCTCACTCACCTTGAACGTCGTCACGGCACTGGGGATCTCCCGCTCGAAGTTCCGCTGGGCCGGCGTCTCCCCGACTGAAGCGTCGAGTAGCGCGATGTCGTCCATTATATTGTATAATACACCCACAATGGCGAAATAGGTTACGCCGCCCCCGAACTAATCGGCCACTCGTCCAGTCAGATCCGATTCGAGGACGAAAAACGGCTCGTCGGAGATGTTTCCGTTTGCGGCCGCGACCTCGGAGACGTGTCGGCACGTCTCCGGGATGAGGATCCGGGTGTGGTCGACATCGAGATCATCGGCGTCGGCGGCGACCGCCGCGAGCAGTTCGCGGGCGGCATCGGGATCGTCCCAGACGCTGTGGCCGTAGACCGCCCACGTTTCGACCCCGTCGTCGGTCTCGCGCTCGCGCTGGCGTACCCGCGCAGTCGCTGCCCGGGTCCCCGTCTCGTCCCGGAGCGCGATGACGCGTTCGCAGTCGTCACGCAGGCGTTCGCGCGTCACCTCCGAGAGCGCCCACGCCTCCCCGGTGTCGATCCCCAGTCCCGACAGCCGCTCACGGGCGTCGCTACCCTGCCAGCAGGTCCAGGCGGCGTCGGGATCCTCGACGAGTTCGAGGGCAGGCTGAGCGGCTGGATCCGGATCGGGCTGGGCCCACCGTCCCTCTGTTCCCGCTTGGAACCCGGCCGCACGGGTCAGTCCGAGTCCGCCGTCGTTCCAGGAGAAGACCATACTGCGAGCGACTGACGCTCCTCGGTCACGACACCACGTGAGCAACTGCTCCATCATCTTCAGTGCGAACCCTTCCCCCCGGTGTTCGGGGTCGACGCGCATCCCCTGGAGCCAGGCTTCGTGTTCGGAGAGGACGACAGCCTGGCAGACCCCCGCGACGCCGTCGTCGGTCTCCGCGACGACGGTGTGTTGCTCCGGTCCGTCGGTCTCGACCCACTCCTCGAACACCTCCGGGATGTAATCCTCGACATCCCGCTCGTCCCAGGTCGTCTGAGTGAAGGCGACGACGTCCTCGTAATCGTCCATCCGAGCCTGCCGAACGGTCGGCGCTGTCATGCCCTCATATCTGTCTGCCCGTGGCTTGAAACTGACCCGGAGATCCGCCTCGGTAGCTACCAGCCGGTGAAATATTCCGTAAGCACTCGTCGCTACGATCGCTGGTTTCCAAGCCGTTACTGCCGTGATTCGACGGCGGCGATGACGTCTGTGGCGGGTTTTACCGCCGCTCCGCTTTCGACTTGCAGGACGACTGTCTCCCCTTCTCGGCGCGCTGGGACGCCGACCTCAGCAGCGGTTTCGACGGCGATGTCCACAC
>JAZKRQ010000066.1:0-14049 GCA_036628575.1 Halapricum sp. | reverse complement strand
CGACCCGAACGCTATCTCCGTCGGCTCGGCTGTCAGTACCGACCCGAACGCTATCCCCATCCGCGGTCCAAGACTCGCCCTCGCGCCAGGTGACTGGCACCTGGTCGGGCCGGAAGTTCGAGTCGATGCGGGACTCGCCGAGCGGGAGGGTGTCCCCCGCCTCGTACATCTTTGCACCGAGGACGGCGATCATTCCGGCGTTGTCACGAAGGAACCGCGGTTCGGGTACGTAGATCTCGGCACCCCGCTGTTCGGCCATCTCGCGGAGCATCTCCCGGAGTCGGTCGTTCTGGGCGACGCCGCCGCCGAGCACGAGCTGGCCGCTGCCGGTCAGCGAGAGCGCGCGCTCGCTGACTTCCGTCAGCATCGCGAAGATGTGCTCTTGCAGACTGAAACAGACGTCCTCGACCGCCTCGCCGTCATCCCCAGAACGCGACGCGTTCTGATGTGCTCGGGCATCGCCGCGCGAATCTCGACCGTCGACGGCCTGCTTGGCCGCGCTCATGATCCCCGAAAACGAGAAGTCCATTCCCTTGACGACGTAGGGCAACTCCACGAACTCGCCGTCTTTCGCACGCTGCTCGACCTTCGGGCCGCCGGGATGGGACCACCCGAGGTGGCGGGTAAACTTGTCGATGGCGTTGCCCACGCCCGTGTCCATCGTCTCCCCGAGGACGCGATAGCGACCGTTTCGATATCCGAGGATGTGTGCGTTCGCACCTGAGGCGTTCAGGCACACGGGTGAGGCAAAGCCCGAGCGGTGGCGGCCAATCTCCAGGTGTGCGAGCATGTGGTTGGCGCCGACCAGCGGCACGTCGAACCGCTGGGCCGTCGCGCGAGCGGCGGTGGCGACGATCCGCAGGCACGGCCCCAGCCCTGGCCCGCGGGAGAACGCGACCGCATCGATAGGCTGTTCGGGATCTTCGTCTCTCTCCCTTGCCCATTCGACTGCGGTCTCGCGTGCCCGCGCGACCATCTTGGGGATCGCCTCGTGCATGTGCTCGGCGGCCTCCCTCGGGTGGAGCCCGCCACTGTCGGGCGCGTAGGCGTCGGTGTGGATCTCGACCCGCTCGTCGTCGGTCTGCCGGGTCGGATCGCCCGTCTCGAAGATCGCAGCCGAGGCTGCCCAGGCGGTTCCCTCGATCCCGAGGATCCGAAGCGGACGGCTGCGGCCCATGTTGTCTTCGGCTCAGTCGGCGAGCGAAAAGACGACTTCGGTTCGGGATCCCCGCCAGTTTCGCCTGGCCGGGGCGATTCTAGTCGCCGAACGCCAGCGTCATCGAGTCCTGCGTCCGCGAGCGGACGAGACCGACGACCATGTAGACGAAGGGGGTATCGAGGGCAGCGATCCCGAGTTTCAGGAGATACTGACCGACGATCAGCGAGAGCACGACGTCCAGTGGTAGTCCCTGAAATAGGAAGAACGCGACCCCGACGAAGATCACCGTGTCGATGAGCTGGCTGGTCGCGGTCGAACCGAGATTGCGTAGCCAGAGATGCTTGCCGTCGGTGGCGTCCCGGATCCAGTGGAAGACCAGCACGTCCCAGTTCTGGCTGACGATGTACGCCGCCAGGCTGCCGACGACGATGCCGGTCGAGGCACCGAGGACGTCCGCGAACTGAGCCTGGGCGACGTCCGAGGCTGGTGAGATGGGTGCGGCGATCGTGCTCCAGACCAGTGCCAGCAGGACGAAATTCATCGCGAACGCGACGTTGACCATGACCTGGGCTGCACGGCGGCCGTACAGCTCGGCGTAACAGTCCGAGGCGAAGAACGTCAGCGCGTACGCCAGTGCTGCGCCCGGCAGCAACAGCGTCTCACCTGCGATCGGGATCGAGACGGGAAGATCGAACGCAAGTACCTTCGCGGCGGTCACCTGGGCGGTGATCAGCGCCGTGACAAATAGTGCGAGCAACGCGACCTGGGGAACGGCCAGGTGAGAGCTATTCCTCGTCATCGTTCAGACGGTTGTGACGGGCGTCTATTTCGTCGAGTATGTCCAGCGTCTTCCGCACCGACGCACGGATTGCCTCACTGCGATTGACGAACTTCCCGTCCTCGCCGACGTGTCTGTCGATGTCCTCCAGCAACTCCTGTGGCACCTCGACGCTTATCTTGGGCATATCTGGAGGTTCCTCAGGGATTATTAAAACCCTATCGAACCGCTATGCTGCTTCCTCGACCGCCTCGTCGGCGATGCCGCCGCCTCCGCCGCGACGGCCGCCGAGGGTGACCACCCACAGGACGCTCAGCCCGAAGTAGAAGGCAAGCGTGATCGGGATCGCGACCAGCAGCATCGTGAACATTCCGCTCGGGGTGACGAACATGGCGAACGCGAAGATGGCGATTGTGATCTCCCGCCAGCGTCGCAACATCGCCTGGAAGGGGACGAGCCCGCCGAAGTAAAACAGGAACATCGTCACCGGTACCTCCGCGAGCAGGCCGATCCCGATGGTGGTATAGACGATCATCCAGCCGTAGTGTTTGATCCGGTAGGCGATGATCATGTTCGCCCCGAGTGCGTCCTGGGCGAGCCAGGAGATCACGGCCGGGGCGACCAGTGAGTACCCGATTGCGCTACCGATCCCGACGCCGGCCAGTAGCGAACCGCCCCAGATCACGAGCACACGGCGGTCCCCGGTGACGAACCCGCGATCTTCGAGGGCCGGCCAGGCGTAATAGATGACCAACGGCAGGGTCACGATCACGGCGACCAGCGCGCTGAACTTGATCTCGAAGATCAGGTGCTCGACCGGATGGAGGGCGACGGGTTCGACGTCTTCGGCGCTCATCCCGGCTGGGAGCCGCGACAGAAAGTCTGCGTTGATGTCTCTGATTCCGCGGCGGTAGAGGTAGAAGAACAGCCCACCCAGCACGGCCATGAACAGCCCGACGATACGGAACGCCTTGGAGGTCAGCGACTCCAGGATGAACGTGATGTCGTAGTAGTACCCACCGATATCGTCCTCGGTGGTCTCTTCCTCGGTGAACGCGTCGACCACGTCCGCGGTCGTCTCCGTGATGGATCCTTCGTCTTCGTCGTCTCCGTCGCCCTCTTCACCGTCGGCGTCGCCATCTCCTCCGTCGCCGCTGTCATCCGCCGAGGTCTCCTCGTCTCCCTCGTATTTCGGGGGTGGACCCCCTCTCGTAGGTCGCTCTCTGGCTGCCTGGTAGGACTGGTTGACCGCTTCGTCTTCCGATCCGTCTTCGCTCGACTCGTCCTGTTCCTGGGTTTCATCGAACCTGTCCAGCAGCGCTTCTGCACGGTCGGGATCGTTCTCGTCGATAGCGGCCGAAGCTAACCGCATCACTTCGTCCTCGCTCATCTCTTCGAAGACTTCGGGTGGGGCCGCGCGCACGCCCGCCGCGTCGAGCTCGCCCACGTCGATCGCAGAGGGATCGCCGACGCTGGCGAGGGTAGACGGATCGAGTCCCGCAAGCTCCCTCGCGATGATCCGGTAGAGGACCGTCACCGCGACTAGACCGGCGATGGCGACCCCGAGGAGCACCGCAATCGCCTGTTGTGGGACCCCTATCGATTCACCCAGCGGCGTGAGCGTCGGCCAATACGACGACGACCCGAACAGGTCGTTCAGCGTCTCGACGCCACCGGTTGTGAAAAAGGCGTAGACCGCGACGAACGCGAGCAGTGTCGCACCGGCGATCCGGTTCCAGTTAGATCGAGCGACTTCGCCGAGATTCAGTTGTTCGCTGCTGCGTTTGACCGTCACGACGATCCGCGTGAACTTCAGGCTGGCCGCGTACAGCGCGACCAGCGGCGTCGCCCACATCAGCTGCGTGATCGGGTCCGGTGGAGTGAACAGCGCACCGCCGGCGTACAGCCCGAAGATAGCGTGTTTCCACTTGTCACGGAAGGTCTCGTAGGGGACGATTTCGGCGTACGCGAGCGTGCTCATCACGAGCGGGAGCTGGGCCGCGATGCCAAAGGATAGCGACAGCAACACGATGAACTCCACCCACATCGTGATGGAGTAGGTCGGCTTGAATCCCGAGTTCGTCGCCGTGTTGATGAGGAACTCGAACATCAGCGGGAAGAAGAACAGGTAGGCGTAGGCGATCCCCAGAACGAACAACACGAGGACACCGCCGCCGATCAGAACGAGCTTCCAGCGGGCGACCGGTGCCCGTGGCAGCCAGCCCCGGCGACGTAGCCCGTCCCGTGAGAGATACAGCAGCACGGGGACTGAAATGATAGCTCCAACAATGAGCCCGATCTTGAACTGCAGGAGGATGACTTCGAATGGTGTGATCGTGACGACTTCGGCCCCTTCGATGAGGAGGTCCTGCTTGAGTGCGTCCCAGATGTAGTTCTGCAGGAGAATGATCGTCCCGACCAGCGAGACGACGAAGACGATAAAAACCGTCTGGAGGTTCCGCTGGACGGCGCGAAGGATCTGCCCGAACGCTTCGCGGCCGCCAGCGAGGGTTTGGCGTGTGTCCTCGTCGAGTGCGCCGGACATAACTCTTCGAGGGCATTTACCGACTCGGTGTTATCAATTTATTCATCCCCGACGGCCGTCGATACCGTTTCATCCTCATTGACGGCTGCAGTCACGTGACGTATCTCGCCCCCTGGGCGACGAAGATTACCCACGAGGTTACAGCAGTAGCATCAGTCCCCCGTCTAGAAAAGAAGGCTTACAATAGGCGGGGACAAACCGCCGTCCACTATGGGCGAGGGTGAAACCGGCGGTGCCGACGTGGCCGATGAGCCCGCAGTCCCCGCCGAGCCCTACGACCCCGATCCTGGCCCGCCAGGCGGGCTGGAAGGCGCACCCGACGACGAGGAACTCCCGCTGACCGAACACATCGAGGAGATGTTCGGTCGTCTGTTGCGCGTCCTCGTCGTGATGGCGGTGGTGAGCGGAATCGTCTTCCCCTTCGCCGAGCAGATCATCAACTTCCTGTGGTACGCGTATCTGGAGCCGGCGACGGCCGAGGCGTGTGCGCTGGGCGTCGAACAGGCCAAAACCAGCGGCTGTCCGCGGGTGTATCACCCACTCGGGTTGATCCTGGCGCGGCTGAAAGTTGCGACCCTGGCCGGGTTCGTCATCGCGCTGCCGGTACTCGTCTACGAGAGTTACCTGTTCATGCGTCCCGGTCTCTACCCCCGGGAGCGACGCTATTACCTGGCCTCTGTCCCGACGAGCCTGGTGCTAGCGATCGTCGGGCTGCTGTTCGCGCACGTTATCGTCCTGCCGGCGATCTTCACGTACTTCCTGTTTTACTCCGAGGGGGCCGCTGAGATCGCTTTCAGCCTCGGTCAGACGTTCGAACTGATGGTGTTGATGCTCGGTTTCTTCGCTTTTATTTTCCAGATCCCGCTTTTCATCATGCTCGCGATCATGATGGGCGTCACCTCTCGGCAGTGGCTGGCGAGCCGGCGGCTGTACTTCTGGGCCGGGTTCGCGACGGTCGCGTTCATCTTCAACCCTGATCCGACCGGGATGGCCCCGTTCATCGTCACGGCGACGATGATCGCGCTGTTCGAGGGAACGCTCGCCCTGCTGTACTGGACCGGTGAGGGATCGCTCGCGCCGACGCTTGAGAACGCTACTGCCGCGCGTCCGTACGTCTGGGGCGTGACCGCCGTCGCTGGCTACGTACTCAGCGACCTCCCGATGCCGGATAGTTACTACGGGGCGATCCCACCCGCTGTCATCGACGTCGTCGATACCGTCGGCCTGCTTGGGTACCTCCCCGCGCTCGTCGCGCTGGTGTTCGTCGGCCTCTACGAGATCGCGTTGCTCGTACTCAAGCGCCGGGCGACCAGACGGAGTTACCAGACGCTCCTGCGGTTCCGTCGGGCCCGGATCCCGATCTGGGTAGGCGCGGTCGCGATCGGCTACTTTGCCAACCCCAGCCCGCCGCTGGTCGCCGAAGCCGAGGCGATCGGACTGCCGACCGCTCAGGTCGCGGCGGGCGTACTCGGGGTCGTCGCAATCTACGAACTGGGACTGGCCGTCTGGCGCTGGCGGCGGCCCGATTACTGACCCCTATAGCTCGAATATTCGGCGTCGAAAACGTCCTCATCGTCCGGCTCGCTGCCTCCGGGGCTGACGCTACCCGTCTGATAGCCGTGCAGATCCAGCGTGACGTGCTCGAACCCACAGTCGACGACGTGTTCGCGGGCCGCCCGCACGAAGTCTGGATCGAGCGCGGCATCGAGCTCGTCTTCTCCGACCTCGATCCGGGCCAGACCGTCGTGGTCTCGCACCCGGAACTGCTCGAAGCCCCAGGTCCGCAGGAGTTGCTCGGCCTTCTCGATACGGGTGAGGCGTTCGTCGGTCACTTCGAGACCTGTCGGGATACGCGAGGATAGGCAGGCCATCGAGGGTTTGTCAGCCACCGAGAGGCCGTAGTATCGAGCGATCGCACGGACCTCCGGCTTGGAGATGTCGTGTTCGAGAAGCGGTGAGTAGGCGTCCAATTCTTCGACTGCCTGCAGACCGGGCCGGTGACCCGCGCCGGGATCGTCGGCGTTGGTGCCGTCACAGACGGTCTCGATACCGAGTTCGTGGGCGCGATCGAACATCGCAGCCAGTCGCATCGACCGGCAGTGATAACAGCGCTCGTCGTCGTTTTCGACGAATGCGTCGCTGTCCAGTTCCGAGAACGCTACCTCTTCGTGACGGATGCCGATCTCGTCGGCGATGCGCCTGGCGTCGTCCAGCTCCGCCTCTGGGAGGGTCTCGCTGCGGGCCGTACAGGCGACTGCGTCCTCGCCGAGCGCGTCGTGGGCGATCGCAGCGACGACGCTGGAGTCGACGCCACCGGAGAAAGCGATCAGCGCGCTGTCGCGGCCGGACAGGTCGTCGATGGCCGCATCGAGTTTGGCTGCGACGCCGTCTTCGAGGCCCGCGGACATACACTTGGATACGTCCGGGAGCGCAAAAGACCGTCGCGTCCCTACCGCAGGCCGGGAAGGGCCTTCTCGCGAGCGACCTTGAGACCGGCGTACAGCGCGACGATCCCGACGAACGCCATCCAGAGCCCGACCGTTGTCTCACCGGCGGACAACGTCTGCATCCCTGCGCTCTCGGCGATCAAGCCGAGTACAGTCAGACCGCCGGCCAGAGCTGTGTACAGCACTTCCGGAACGATTTCGGTGAGTCCTTCGATCATGCTCGTCCCTCCCTCCCCGGTCGCTATGATTCTTTCCATTCCGGCGTGGTGCTGTGGCGTCACGGACGGCAGTAGAAACGTTTTTATTCGTGTCCCGTTCCCGAAACGATATGGGACGTTACGGAGATCTCGATTACCCGAGACTGGCGCGTCGAGGATTCTTCCTCGGTGTCGCGTTACTCGCGGTCGGCGTGCTCGGTGAGTTCGCCGGACCGCTGGTCGTCGGATCGATGCCCGGCCAACTACACACGCTATTCGTCGATCTCGAAGCGCTCGGCATCCTCGTCGGACTGTTCGCGCCGGTGACCTTTGGGATCGCGCTGCCGCTGACCGAGTGACCCCGATGCGGTCCCTCGGCTGGTGAGTATTCCGGGAGAGTTTCAACGCCCCCGACTCTCGCATCGCCGGGTTCCGATGTCCGCTATCGGTGTTTGGTCCGTTCGAATAGCCACACTCCGTGTCGATATCTGACAGAATTCCTTCCGGATAACTCGACGGTTACTGGATAACTATCAGGTTGCTTATATTAATATGTGTGTGGACTTCCAATAGTGGCATGGTGTATCACACCATGACAAAGATATCCCGTCGATCGGTACTCCTCGGTGCCGGATCGGCAGGTCTGGCCGGTTTGCTCGGCGCGAGTCCGGCGGCCGCCAAGGCGAAGCGAGTTGCGAAGCTCAAACGTGCCAACGAACAGTTCGCGGTCACAACCACCCAGTCCGCCGGCAACAGCGTCCACTGGATCCTGCCCGGGCCGCGACGGATCGACCCATATGTGTTCGGGACTCCGTCCGAGGGCCCAAGCACCCCGCAACGTGGCGACGATCACATCGCGCACAAGATTTGGTACTTCAACCAACATCGACCCGACGTCGCCGGGTTGTTAGCGGGAGACGATGATCACGATCCCCTGCCGCTGCCGGTGGGGTTACCCGAGATGGCCAGGGGGACGAACGAAGACGGCGATCGATACACGGCGACGAAAATACCCGTCCCGTTCGGTGACAACGTGGTAGGTTCGAGTGAAGCGCCCGCACTCGACGGTGCGCTGGACCTGACATACATCGACAGGACGGGATTCGAGGGACAGGGAACCGGCGAGGACGAGATCGATCTCGACATCTGGTTTACCGACCCGGAAGGGAACTATTACGAGTTCGACATCCACCATCTCGAACGGCACGACGGGGCGCACCTCCACGGGCGAGGGGTCGTGACGGGGGCGTACATGCACGGGATCACCAGCATCGGCACGCCGCTCATGCCGACACAGTACGCCTTCGGCTCCCTCTGGGCCGTGGGCGACCTCCTGGTCAACGGCGAGGTGACCTCCGAACAGAACAGAGACCGTACGATCCACCTGATGACCACCCAGACTGTCCGCACTGCGGACTACAAACTCGCCATCGACGGGGAACTCCCGCTGGGTGAAGATGGCAACCCCGACCCGTACCTCGGCAGCCACTCACAGACGCACGTATTCCTCCCGCCGATCAAGGAAACGGACGACGGCCCCAGGCGCGTCCCGCTGGAGACGGCCTTCGAACTGCCGAACGGGAAGCCCCAGCCGTTCATCCACTTCATGTTTGACGAGGACACGGTTCGGATCGATCGGGCAGCCCATCCCCCTGACCGTCGGTAGCCGCCCGGGGACTAGTGTGGACGGGTACACACTGCCGGCGGCTCCTATCTCACCGCAAACTGTCATAGTGACTGCTGTAACTATGTACCGGTACGACCGCCCGACGCGGGCGGTCGATGTGGCATTGACTTACAGCAGTCACTATCAAAAACGCCGAACCGTTATTTGGATCGCACTCACACACACGTACATGAGCGAGGATTGCATCTTCTGTCGCATCGCCGACGGCGACATCCCGAGCCGGACCGTCTACGAAGACGACGCCGTCATGGCGTTTCTCGACGCCAACCCGCTGACGGAGGGACACACGCTCGTCGTCCCGAAAGACCACTACGAGCGGCTCGACGACGTGCCTGGCGACGTCGCACCCGACCTCTACGCCGCGCTGCACGAGGTCGTCCCGGCTGTCGAGGACGCCGTGGACGCGCCCGCCTCGACAGTCGCGTTCAACAACGGCGAGGCCGCAGGCCAGGAGGTACCCCACGTCCACGCTCACGTCGTCCCCCGGTCGGAGGGCGACGGTGCCGGCCCGATCCACGCGCTGTTCGGCTCTCGGCCCGATCTTGACGACGCAGCACTCGACGACATCGCGGCGGCGATCGGCGACCGGCTCTGATCGGTGCCGGCCCTCCCGGACCGACTCGACACTTAAGTAGACTCATCTATCCACCTGGAGTGATGGACGCGCGAAGCGAGCAGACGTGTCCGGAGTGTGGGGGTACGCTCCGGGAAGGGGAACAGGAGACGATCTGTACGGACTGCGGACTGGTCACCGGGGCCGACCGAATCGATCGCGGACCGGAGTGGCGACCCTTCGACGACGAGGGGCGCGAGCGGACCGGCGCGCCGCTGACGCCGGCCCGCCACGACGATGGCCTTTCGACGGAGATCGGCCGCGACCGGTCGGCGTCAGCCGGTCGAAGACGACAACTCGCGCGGATGCGGACTCACCACCGGCGGGCGAACGCTCCCTCGAAGGTGGCCCGCAACAGGCGGGCGGCGTTCGTCGAGATACGGCGGATGGCCGGCCGATTATCGCTGCCGACGGCGATCCGTGATCGAGCCTGTGTGCTGTTCGCGAATGCACAGGACGAGGACATCGTCCGCGGTCGCTCGATCGAGGGGATCGCGACGGCTGCGGTCTACGCGACCTGCCGGACGGCTGGGATCTCCCGGACGCTGGCGGAGGTCGCCGCGGTCTCCCGTATCAGCCGCGAGCGGCTCAAGAACTGCTACGGCGTGCTCAACCGTCGCCTCGGCCTGGAAACGGGGCCGGTCGATCCCGCGGAGTACCTGCCACGCTTCGCGACCGAACTGGGTCTCGACACCGATATAGAGCGGCGGGCCCGGAAGCTGGCCGGCCGGGCAGTTGAGGACGGTATCGCGAGCGGGCGCAACCCGGCGGGCGTGGCCGCGGCCTGCCTGTACACGGCCGCCAACGAGGCTGACGCTGACCTCACTCAGCGGGAAGCCGCGACTGCTGCGGACGTTTCGGCGGCGACGATCAGGGAGACGTACCAGAAGCTGCGATGAGTTTAATGTGCCCGCCCCGGAACCGGTCTGTATGAGTAACGCGACGAAGATCGTCCTGGGAACGATCGGCATCTCGGCGCTGCTGGCCGTGGCCCTGATCGTCAACATCGCCCTGGCGGCCTGATGTTCGCGGAGCGATCACTGTCCGATCCCGTCGAGCGCATCCGGGCCGAACATGCACCCGACGCGATCGTCCTCGATACCGAACAGGACTTCGAGACGCTGCCGCCCGCAACCGCCGAGCAACTCGGGCTGGTCGTCGACTCGCTGGACCCGGCGACCTACCCACGGTCGTGGCTGCCCGCGGACGCCCCCGAACTGCTCGTCGAATACGCGAGCGAGACGTTCACGATCGGTGCGCCGGGTGACGGCGGCGTGGCCTGGACGCACCAGACCGATCCACCGGCCGTGTTTGTCAAACCTCGGTTGGCGGGTTCGCCAGACTCGTTCGTGCAGTTCCTGATCGCCGAGGCCTTGGTCCAGATCGGACTGGACGTTCCCGAGCAGTTCCTCGGGTTCTTTGAGGACCGGTACACGGACCTGGCCGAGGCGGCCTCGGGGCGGCTCGATCCTGCGGGCACATACCAGCTCGCGGCAGCGCTGTACGAGGCGTACCTGGGCCTGCACACTCGTCCCCTTTTCAGTGATTGGGACGACGACCATCCGGAACTGTACGACGCCTGGGAAGACGCCGGCCAGCGCCTGCAACCCCGGCTGGCCGACCTCTCGAGTGACGTCGCAAGCGGGCGGACGGACTTCGGCGACGCGGCGGAGCTGGCCTGCAGCGCGATCAAACACGGTGTCGAGATACCGACGCCGTTCGGGGCGCTCGATACCAGCGCCTACCAGGAGTACGGACCGGACTATGCATTGAAGTGGACTGGAAGTGTTCTGTCTGACTGACTATTTGGCTGGATTTCGAAAATCAATTTAATGCCCGGTGTTCTGGCTGCTGATCTCCGGGATATATCCTCTGGCGGTCCGTGGAAGCGCGATGGGGCTGGTTACGGAAGTATGCGGAGAAAGCCTCGCGCTTGAGCGCGGGGATGAATCCGACGTGACATGCACCAAACCACCAGACTGAGAATACTCGTAATCCATACGTTTATACTAATAGATACTGTATTTCTGCGTGTGAGCGACCGGCCACAACGAACGAATACGTACACTGCTGCCCCGATCAGTGATCGATATCGGCAGTGTCTGTTCGACTGGCTGGCCGCACACGCCCCACTTTGGAACCAGATCACCTACCGTCGCCGCCAACAGTACTTCGACGAAGATGGGGACGTGTGGGACGCCGACTACACTGACCTCTACGAGAAATACGCACCGCTGCTTGGGAAAGCCACCTGCCAGCAACTCGCCCGCAAAAACAGCGAGGCCTGGCGCAGTCACTTCGAGTTGCTCTCCCAATACAGAGACTCATCGAATAAAGCCGTGACGGAGCGACCGTCACCACCCGGGTATTGGGGCACCCGCGACGACGGCTACGAGTTGCATGGCCTCGTCCGGAACGACCTGTACACGTTCGACTGGAACGAGAGCGAGAGCACACTCGAATTCGGCGTCGGTGACGTGCTCGAAGACCGATATGACTTCGAGCATAACGAGCGCGTCACACTGCAGGTTCGTGGCAATCCGCAGTGGCGTGGCGACGATAGCCGACTCGAACTCATCTACGATGAACACGCTGAGACGCTTCGTGTCCAGCATCCTGTCCGCATTCACCCAGACGACGTCCAAGAACAGCGGCAGGCTGCATTCACTCATACACTCGATTCCGAGAACACGACACAGTCAGCAGCCATCGATGTCGGCGCAAACAACACCCTCGCTATCGTCACGAAAGACGGCGATACTACCGTCTACCACGCACGCCCGGAGTTTGAACGGTTCCAGACGCAGTCCAATCGCATCGCAACACTCCAATCACAGCTTCCAGATGACCAGTGGACGAGTGACCGCATTCGTCGTCTCTACGACAATCGGTCGCGGAAGCGTGACCACAGCCGGGACGCAGCGGTGAAACATGCTGCCGAGTGGTTGCTCGACCGGAACGTTGACACCGTGTACGTCGGTGATCTCACGGACGTCCTGGACACACACTGGAGTACTGATGTGAACGAGAAGACGCACGCGTTCTGGTCGCACCGGCAGTTGCTCGACCGGATCGAGCTGACGTTTGGTGATGTCGGCATCGACGTGGTGACAGTGCCGGAGTTCGACACGAGTAGTGCGTGTCCAGCGTGCGGATCCACAAGTGTTGACCGAGACGGTGATGACTTCTGGTGTCACGACTGCGGTCTCGAGGGACACAGCGATATCGTTGGGGCCTGGAATATGCTACAGTCGGAAGGTGGGCCGATGGCTCGGCCTGCTGCCCTGTCTGCTGAACGCGGCAGGGACGCACCTACGGAGGGGGCGTACTGGGAGTGGAACGGACACGACTGGACACCCACAGATTTTGGGGAACAGTCGTGGCCAGGTGACCAAACCAGCATCAGCAAACCCGCAAGTTCACAGCCGGGGTAATCGACTGGTTGGATTACCCACGGAGGAATCTTCGCCCTTCAGGGCGGAGAGGAAGTCAACGTCGCCAACTGGCTCGCGAACCTGATCGTGGTTACAAGCGTTCCAGCACCGCGTCGGCGTCGTAGTTCAATGTCAACTCACGTGAGCGACCCCGGCCGTCGACGCTGACGTATTCCGCGTCGATGATATCGAGTTGGTCGAGCTTGTTGATGATCTCCGAGTAGCGGGTGTAACCCAGATCAGAGCGGTCATTAAAGGCCTCGTAGACGTCGCCGGCCCGCCCGCCGCCCTCCTCGGCAATCACCTCGACCAGCGCCTGTTCCGAGTCGGACAGCCCGCGGAGGTGCCGCGAGAGGTGGACGTACTTCGATTTGTCGTAGGCTTCCTCGACGTCCTGGACCTCGACCGTCCGACTGGCGCGCATCTCGGCGTTCATGCCGGCCCGCCGGAGGAGGTCGATCCCGACCCGGAGGTCACCGCCCTGCTCGGCCGTCAGTTCGCCTACCCGATCCAGAACCGTTGGCCCGACGGCGTCCTCGTGGAAGCCGCGTTCGACGCGTTCTTCCAGGATGTCGACGATCTCGCGCTCCCCGTATTTGTTGAAGTAGACTTCCTCGGGACGGAAGACGCTCTGGACCCGGCTGTCGAGTTCCTCGATCACGTCCAGGTCCATATCCGAGGAGATACAGATGACGCCGATCTTCGCGCCGCTGTGGGCCTCGTGTGCCCGCAGTAGCGAGTACAGCGTTTCGCTGGCCTCTCCTTCGTAAAAGAGGTAGTTCACGTCGTCCAGCGCGACCGCGAGAACCTCGTCTTCCTCGACGAGCCGGTCGGTGATCTGCCCGAACAGCTTCTTGAAGGAGATTCCGCTGGCGGGTGGCTCGTACTCGAAGACATGCTCGAACAGCCGCGAGAAGACCGAATAGCGCGTCGAATCGACCTGGCAGTTCACTCGCGCGACGTTGACGTCAGTCTGGGCCCGGAGCTCGGAGAATAGCTTCTGGACGGCGGTGGTCTTGCCCGTGCCTGGCGGGCCGCGCGCGATCACGTTCAGCGGTCGCGATCCACGAACCGCCGGCCGGAGGGCGTACTTGAGACTCTCCATCTGACTCTCGCGGTGGTGGAAGGTCTCGGGCACGTAGTCGATCTCGAAGACGTGCTCGTCCCGGAACACCGATTCGTCCCAGGA
>JAZKRQ010000065.1:0-14083 GCA_036628575.1 Halapricum sp. | reverse complement strand
GCCTGAAAACGTATAGCTGATATTTGAACAATACTTCCAAACACCAGACGTGGACGACGTCTCAAGAACATGGCTCGAAATCAAATAGTTACAGCAGTCACTATGACGCTGCCGAGTCGCTCCGAGTATCGACCCCCTTGGTGACCATCCCACGCGAGTACGGAGGAGCGTTTCACGCGGCGACCCTCTCTGACCTCGGCTACCAGAATTAATGATCGAGCAATGATAGGATATCGACACTGATATAACCCGTGGCTAGTCGTTGACGATCGAGAAAACAGTCGACACATGCCTTAACACGGCTGATAACTGCCAGTACTATTCTTTATCAGTAACTGGGGGAGCGCCCGTCAATTAAATAGGCCTCGTCACCAATCCCTCACTGAGATCCGATGAGTAAATCATCAACTATCGTGATAGGAGGTGGCGCGACCGGCGTCGGGATCGCGCGAGACCTCGCGATGCGTGGGGTAGACGTGACCCTTCTGGAGAAGGGGAACCTGACTCACGGCACGTCGGGACGGATGCACGGGATGCTCCACAGCGGCGGTCGGTACGCGGTCACTGACCAGCACAGTGCCGAAGACTGCATGAACGAGAACCGGATCCTCCGGGACATCGCCTCACACTGCGTCGAGATGACAGGGGGGCTGTTCGTTCAGATGCCCGAGGACGACGACGAGTACTTCCAGAAGAAGCTGGAAGGGTGTCGGGAGTGTGGGATCCCGGCCGAGGAGTTGTCCGCCGAGGAGGTCCTGGAGAGGGAGCCGTACCTCTCGGACGACCTCGAACGGGCGATAGAAGTCCCTGATGGGGCGATCGATCCCTTCCGGCTCTGTGTCGCCAACGCCGTCAGTGCGGAGAACCACGGCGCACGCATCGAGACCCACTCGGAAGTGACCGATCTGCTCGTCGAGGACGGCGAAGTCGTCGGCGTCGAGGTCGAACACAAGTCAGGATCGGGGAGTCGCGTCCACGGAGCCGCAGGGGAAACGGAGGAGATTTACGCCGACCACGTCGTCAACGCCGCGGGGGCGTGGGCCGGACAGATCGGTAACATGGCCGGGATCGACGTGGAGGTCATCCCGGCGAAAGGCGTCATGACGATCATGAACGTCCGGCAGGTGGACATGGTGATCAACCGCTGCAAGCCTCGGGGCAACGCCGACATCATCGTCCCCCACGAGACGACGGCGATCCTCGGGACGACCGACGAAGAGGTCGACGACCCCGAGGACTTCCCTGAAGAGAAAGAGGAGGTGGACTTCCTCATCGAGGAGATGTCCAAGATGGCCCCCATCCTCAAGGACGCCCGGACGCTGCGCTCGTACTGGGGTGTCCGCCCGCTGTACGAACCGCCGGGCACGGGAACCGAGGACACCGAAAAGGTCACGCGGGACTACTTCCTGCTCGACCACAGCGAACGCGACGATCTGGACGGGTTCTCGACGATCGTCGGCGGGAAGTTCGTCACCTACCGGAAGATGGCCGAGGCCTGCGCCGACCACGTCTGTGATCTGCTGGGCATCGACGCCGAATGTCGGACGGCCGAGGAACCGCTCCCGGGCAGTGAGGACGAGGCCGTACTGTCCGACGCGATGGACCGCTACGGCCTCCGCTCGCCGCTGGCTCGTCGGAACAAGCAACGGCTCGGTAGCCGATACGACGAGGTCCTCTCGGGGGTTGACCCCAATCCCGTCGTCTGTGACTGCGAGGGCGTGACCCGTGCTGAAGTCCAGGACGCTATCGAGAGTGCGGGCACCGACCTCAACTCGATACGCCAGCAGACTCGTGCGTCGATGGGGACCTGTCAGGGTGGGAACTGTGCACACCGTCTGGCAGCCGAACTCCATCCCGAGTACGACGAGGAGACAGCCCGTGACGCTCTCGAAGAACTGTACCAGGAACGCTGGAAGGGACAGCGCCACGCTCTCTGGGGCGAACAGTTGACCCAGGCGACGCTGAATCATGCGCTGCACGCGAGCACGATGAACCGGGACAGAGATCCGGCTGTCGACGTCAGCATCGACTTCGACGCGTTTGATTCTGGTCGTGCCGTCGCCGACGGAGGTGATCGCGATGGCGATTGAAGACGACGTGCTGGTGATCGGCGGTGGAATCGCCGGCGTCGCAAGCGCCATCGCCGCCGCCGATGCGGGTGCACGCACGCGACTGGTGACGTACAAGGAGAGCACCCTCGGGAATTCGAGCGGTCTCGTCGACGTCCTGGGTTACGCCCCCGGCGACGACGCACCGCTTTCGGACCCCTACGACGGGTTCGAGGAACTTCCGGACGCCCACCCATACAGCAAGGTCGGGCCGGAGGCCGTCCGTGAGGGCATGTCACTGTTCGACGACGCCGTCGGGGACCACTATCTCGGTGCTCATTCCGAGGCAAACGCGCTGGTCCCGACACACTCTGGATCTATCAAACCGACGGCGCGGTACCCACGTTCGACCGCCCCGGGACTCGTCAGCGACGACCGCGACATGCTGTTGATCGGCATCGACAGCGTCACCGGCTTCGACGCGCCGATGGCCGCCGAACATCTCGATGCGGTCGGCGTCCCCTTCGACGTGCGCGGCGAGACCGTCCGCTTCCCCAAGTCGTTCCCGCAGGACGCGGACGTGACCCGCTACGCCCGGGCGCTCGATCGGAACGAACCGACCGGGGACGGGACCGTCCGTAAGGTGCTGGCATCCCGAGTCGAGGACGTTTACGAGGACGAGGCGCGCGTCGGCTTCCCGGCGCTGCTTGGCGATTCCCGCCACCAGGACGTCCGGACGGAACTGCAGGACCGACTCGGCGTCGACGTCTTCGAGGTCCCGACGGGGCCGCCGAGCCTGCCAGGGCTTCGGCTGGAGGACGCCCTCTACGACGCGGCAGAGGACGCCGGCGTCCGGATCACCTCCGGGAATCCGATCGTGGACTACGACGCCGAGAACGGTCGGGTCGAGCATGTGATCATGGACCGGATGGGATCGAAGGTTCCCTACGAGGCCGAGCAGTACGTCCTCGCGACGGGCGGCGCTATCGGCGGCGGGATCGAGTCCGACCGCGACGTCGTCGAAGAGGCGATCTTCGGCCTGCCGGTCGATTACCCCGACGACCGCTACGACTGGTTCGAAGACGACGTCTGGGGTGACCACCCGTATACGGAGTTCGGTATCTCCGTCGACGACGATCTGCGCCCGGTCGCGGGTGAGGACGTACAGTTCGAGAACGTGCGCGCCGCCGGCAACGTGATCGGCGGCTACGACTTCGCCACCGAGAAATCAGGCTGTGGCGTCTCCCTGGCCACGGGGTACGTGGCCGGCACCGAAGCAGGAGAGGTGAGCTAAGATGAGTAAACCAGAGGAATCTGAGACGTTCGACCCAGTAAACGTATTCCCCGAAGCGACGGAGATGGACCTCCGGCCGGGGGCCGACAAGTGCGACAAGAACAGCAACTGCGAGACCGTCTGTCCGGTCGCAGAGGTCAACGAGGACTTTCCGGGGCCGAAGTTCCAGGGTCCCGAACAGTGGCGACTCACACGAAAGGGCGACGTGGAGTTCGACGACTCGGTCGACAAGTGTCTGAACTGCATGCGGTGTGATACCGCCTGTACGACGGGCGTCCCGCTGGGGCAGATGCACAACGTCGCCCGGGCGAACTACGTCGAGAACCAGATGAGCCACGCGTCCCAGGAGTACCTCCGCAACCGGATGCTCGCCAATTACGGGACGCTGGGGAAACTCGGGAGCATGCTCCCGCGGCTCTCGAACGCCATCTTCGGTCTCAAGGCGACTCGCTGGCTGAACGAGAAACTGCTCGGGTTCCCGAGTGAGCGCTCGTTCCCGGACTTCGCTACGGAAACGTTCCGTGGCTGGTGGAGCGGCCGCGGCGGCGATGCCACATCGGTCGAGCGAGCGCGGGAGGCCCGCGCAGAGCGTGACGAAGACGTCGACCGCGAAGACAAACGCGTCGCGTTCTTCCACGGCTGTTACGCCAATTACCATCAGACCGAGGTCGCCAAGTCGATGGTCAGGCTGTACGAGGGACTAGGGTACGAGGTCGCGGTACCCGAGCAGAGCTGCTGTGGGACGCCGATGTTCGCCAACGGGATGCTCGACGACGCTCACCGAGTCGCAGAGAAGAACGTCGACACATTCAGCTCGCTCGTCGAGGACGGCTACGACCTGATATCGACCTGTACCTCTTGCTCGATGGCGTTACGCAAAGAGTACCCCGAGCTGTTCGACATCGACGGGATCGAGGATGTCTCCTCGCACATGTTCGACGCGGTCGAGTACCTTCGGATCAACGAAGATCTCGAAGCCGAACTCGAAGCGGCCGTCGTCGACTTCCCGGCGATGACCTACCACGCACCGTGTCACGGCGAGGCCATGGGCGTCGAGGGGATCATCATCGAACTCCTCGATGACGTCGACGGCGTCGAACTCGAAGACACGGGTGACGTCTGCTGTGGCCTGGCCGGAACCTACGGTTGGAAGGACGAGAAGTACGAGGACTCGATGGAGATCGGCGCGGAGATGTTCGAGGCCTTCGAGGAAGCCCCCGGCGAAGTCGCGCTGACGGAGTGTCCGATGTGTAGCGCCCAGATCGAGCACGGCACCGGCTACGAGGTCAAACACCCGATGGAACTGCTGGAAGAAGCGATCGCCTGACCCGGGCGACTGATAGTGACTGCTGTACGTCTGTTCCGGATCTATCGCCCGATAGCAGGCGATCGTACCGGTAAATCGGTACAGCAGTCACTATGAAGGCGAGCGCTGATAGTGACGAAACCCCTATGATGGGCATGGATCGAAACGAAGTCCGCCGAGCGTGGGAGGAGGTCTCCCGGACCTACGCCGAACGGCGCGACCCCGAGGGCTCGGACGCCGAGTTGATCGACGACTTACTCCGTATGTGCCCGCCGGATCCAGTGATCGTAGACGTGGGCTGTGGGGACGGGGCCCGAACGCTCTCGAATCTCCCTTCGGACAGTGTCGGGCTGGACTTTTCACGAGAAGCGCTCACCCTGGCCGAGGATACGGTGCCGGCGGCGCGACTGCTCCAGGCTGACATGACAGCGCTCCCTGTGGACACTGCTAGTGTCGACGCTATCACGGCCTACCACGCCGTCTTCCACGTACCCAGAACACAGCAGCCTGCGGTTTACCACGAGTTCGCTCGCGCCCTGAAGCAGGGCGGAACATTGCTGATGACCCTCCCTGGCGGGCGTTTCGAGACGATCCGACGCGGCTGGATGGACGGCGAGATGTTTTTCTCTGCCCCAGGTCGCGACCGGACACTTGAACAGCTGTCCGATGCTGGTTTCGAGAACGTCCGAACGCGGACGGTTAACGACCCGCTGGGATCAGACAGTGAGTATGTCTTCGCTGACGCGGGATCCGCGTGAAAATATCAGTTTAAACGGCTCTGTTGAAACCTCAGCGGTTGACAGTACTGGCGTGTGAGACTTAGAGAATTGATGCAGCACGCGAGCTTTGTTCGGTTCATAGTAATTACTGTAAGTCTGTTCCGGGTCGACCGCACGGCGTCGTGCGGCCGCACCGGTAAATCGTTACAGTAATCACTATCAGTCCGGATCGGATGAAACATCCATTAGATACGAGTGCGGACCTACCGCGGGAAGTTACAGCAGATGCGTCTAATATTGACAGAGACATAAATCATTACACTGGAGTAATCAACGTTGGGCATTGGTCAGTCGCAGGCTCGCTCACCTACCGTTGACAGGAAGTAGCATGTCTAACCGGGCGCTATGAGCCTGCTTTAGCGGACGATGTCGACGCCAGTAATCTCGAAGCGGGCACCGGCTCCCGCGGAGGTCATCACATCGATCGACCACCCATGGGCTTTGACAACCTCCTGAACGATGTTGAGGCCGAGACCAGTTCCCGTTCCACCGGTAGAGAACCCGGCGTCGAAAACACGGGCACGCTCCGACCGGGACATGCCCGGTCCGTCGTCTTCGACATAGAACCCGGGTGTGCCCTCAATTTCACCAACGCTCACGTGAACGTCCGGGCCCGCGTGTTCGATCGCATTACGAAAGAGGTTCTCGAACACTTGCTGGAGCCGGTCGGGATCGGCCTCGAGACGCATTTCCGTCTCCATCTCAAGCGTCGCCTCAGTCGTCTCGACGAATGACCACCCATCGGCTGCGATATCGCCAATTGAGACGGGTTCCCGTTCGTCGATCATTTTCCCCTCCCTAGCGAGGGTCAATAGCCCGTCAATGAGGTCTTCTATCCGGGTCGCACTGTCTTCGATGGCTTCCAGGTGTTCGGGATCACCGGTTTCCCGGGCCAACTCTGTGTGGCTGGTGATCGTCGTGAGAGGATTACGGATATCATGGGCAACGATGTCGGTGAACGCGTCCAACCGCTTGTTCTGTCGCTCGATCTCGCGGGCTCGTCGTTCGCGTGCCGTGACGTCGTGGAGAATGACAACCCATCCACGGACCTCGCCGGTCGTGATTGGCGACCGGCTCATCCGCAAGAATCGTTTGTCGTCACCGTGGTCGATCGTCACATCAAGATGGTCGTCGGCACTGTCGGGTAGCGTCTCGTACTGTGGGAGCACTTCGCCGGCTACTTCGCCGACAGCCGCCATATCGATATCGAGGAGATCCCGTGCTGCGGGGTTGATGTCGACAACGTGTGCGTCCTTGCTGAGGACGACGACACCCTCGCGCATGTTCTCCATGGTTGTTTCCCGGGCGATCGGAGTCAGACTGAAGATCCGATACCTGAAGATAACGATACCGAACAGGAACGCCGACAGTGATAACGACACCGGCGTATAATTGAGACCATTCTGTCCGATGGAGAACACTTCTGTAACTGTTAGGATATTCACAACGAACGGAACGGCTGTGCCGAGTATCAAGAGGCCTGTAGCCCGCTTGAACAGTTCGTTCTGTCCGATCGCTCCTCGAACGAGCACGAATCCGCCAGCGAGTAGCAACACGTACGAGTAGATGAGGAACAGGGCGTACATGGGCCCTTGTTCGACGGTCAATAATTCGATTCCGCCAGATGAGATAGTGTTAACCTCTGCCAGCGCGAGCGAGGCGGGATTGGTAGTGAGGGTAGCCAAGAACGCCACAGGAACCACAGATAGCGCGCCGATCGAGGCCGGTGTGACCCACCGATCGTTGTCCGTGTACGTCAGAGCGAAGAGAAACCACGCGACTGGCACGACTACGCCCCCGATGTGAAGGAGTTTGTAGGCCGCCAACTTGGTCGCGGTAGCCGTACTCGCCACTTCGAAGGCATAGAAGAGCGTCCACTGTGCGACTCCCAGATTTAGCACAACGAACGAGATGACGTGCGACCGCCACTTTCTCCCAGTTTGAGAGACGACTGCGTAGAGTGCCCACCCAGCAGAGACGACCGCTGCGAGAAATATCACAACCACGTGTCCGGTGAGTTGCCAAGCCATGGGAACCCGTCGATGACAGGAGATTATTCATCCGGAATGATATACGTTCCACTTGAGGAATCACTGCTGATAATCAGCTACCGAGCTGTTTCCGGGTGGTCCACCTGTGCGACTTTGTGAGGCTGACGTTAGGGACGAGAGGGCCGGTCGTTCCGTAGATCAACCCAGATCCCAACATGCGGTGGTGAGGTTCTCAACGGGTATGTTGAGGGGACTGTCACGTGGTCCCGCCTGTAATAGTGACGGGTCGATCGGCTTCAACGATAACGCTCTGGCTGACGCTGCCGAAGAGAATCGCGCCGACCGGGGATCGCTTGCGGCCCCCAAGAACAATTTGGTCGGCGTCAATCTCGTCGGCTGCAGCAAGGATCTCCGTCGCCGGATCGCCCACGTGAGAGGATTGCTCAACCGTGATGCCCGCGTCCCGTAATCGACTCGCTGCCACCCGTCCGCCGCCGATATCTTCGGGAGCGGTCGTCTCTTTCTGGTCTTCGTCATCAAGCACGTACAGCAGTGTTACTTTGACGCTCTCTGCCGCGTCAGGAAACGCAACGACTGTCTCGGCCTGTGCCTCTCCGCGTGACTCGCTCCCGTCAATTGGCATCAACACCCGATACATCTGTCAATAAATGCTCACGCCAGAGATAATATAGCTACGGGAAGATGACAAGGGAGAGTGAGATCAATGTGCAATCTGAATAGCCAGATCACTTGAGATTGGTTCGACATCCATACCTTGCGAATAGTTTTAAGAGGCCGCGGTAGATATTCACGTGCAAGAAACCGATCGGAACACACCCTCTCCATCCACCCAATCACAATGAGCACACCACCATCTGATACAACACGCCCCCAACGGCGACTCAGCACACTCTTCTGTGAATGCGGTCACGAAAGCCCTGCCGATGACGGCGATTGGATTACGACGAATATCGGCAAGACAGAACGCTATCGCTGCCCGGATTGTTCGACGGTGATCCTGGAACAATCCTATCCGCATCGGCCGTCACGGATGATGCCGGACATAACGCAACTCTACCCGAAGTGGAACGACTTTCTTCAAACCTGGACGGATTCCTGGGAAAACACTCATATTTTGACCCCCTTCCCCTCGATGAAGCGCGAGGCAAACCGGTCGTCGTCGGAGCAATGCCGGCCGTAGAAGGTTTCGCCTGATAGTGATTACTGTCAGTCTGTTCCACATCGACCGCACGCAGCCGTGCGGTCGTAGCGGTAAATCGTTACAGCAATCACTATAAGTCGTTCAGAAGTTTTTCCGCTTCTCGATCACACGCACATCTGAGAGTTTCGTCTCCGGGTACTGACCGTTCTTGTCTTTCTCGGCGGCCTTGACCATGTCCCAGACGACGTTTAGTCCAGACGTGACCCCTTCCAGGGCTTCCATCTCGCAGCCGGTCTTTCCGGTCGTCTCGACGGCGACTGTCAGCGTTACTTCGGTCTCACCGACCTCGAAGTCGGTCTCGACGTTCGTGATCGGGATCTGGTGACACATCGGGATCGTCTCCCAGGTGTGTTTGACGGCCTGGATCGCGCCGATACGGGCCGTGGCAAGGACGTCTCCCTTCTCCAGCTCGCTGTCGCGGATCGCCGCCACCGTCGACTCCTGTAGGTGGATCGTTCCCTGGGCAACGGCTCGACGCTGGCTGTCGGGTTTGTCGCCGACGTCGACCATCTGGGCCTCACCGGACTCGTCGACATGGGTCAACTCCTCACGGTCGTGATCCGTCGGTCCGTCGACGTCCTCACTCATTTTTGTTCCCCCCACATCACCGTCGGAATCGCGTCGAGAAGGTCCGTCGCCACGAGGCCGTAACCCTGTTCGTCGACGACGCGGTCGCCGGCAGCACCGGTGACGTATGCACCGATCGCGGCCGCTGCCAGCGGATCCTGGGTCGCGGCCAGCGCTCCGACTGCCCCAGCCAGGACGTCGCCGGTTCCGCCGACAGTCATCCCGGGGTTTCCGGTACGGTTGATCCGCGTTCGCTTCCCGTCCGAGAGCACGTCGTACTGCCCCTTGACGAGAAACGTGTGATCGAGTTTGGCCGCGAAATTCTCGACCAGCCCGGCGCGATCACGCCAGTTCTCTGCCGTCTCGCCCCCCATATCCCGGAGTTCGCCCTGATGGGGCGTAGCGATCAGCGACGCATCGGTCTCGATGTCCGGGACGACCTGCAATGCGTCGGCGTCGACCACCGCGACGCCGTCGTAGCCGCCGAGAAATTCCTGGACGGCCACGAGCGTGTTCTCCCTGTCCCCGAGGCCGGGGCCCAGAACGACGCTATCGTGTCCGGCTGCCAGTTCCCGTACTTCAGCGACCGAGTTCGGCGTGAACCGTTCGCCGTCAAACGGTCGGACGATCAAGTTCTCGCTGTAGCCCTGGATCTCGTCTGCCACGGATCGAGGACAGGCGACCCTGACCAGATCGGCACCCGCCCGGAGTGCGGCCTGTGCTGACAGTGCCGGAGCGCCGGTGTAGGGTCCACCCCCGACCACCAGCACCTCGCCGAAGTCGCCCTTGTGGCTGTCGGCAGGTCGGAAGAGTCGCAGTAAGTCCCCCCGCTCGACGAACTGCTCGGCTCCCTCGGGGATGCCGATGTCTGCTACTGTGACCGGTGCGTCCAGCGCGTCCAGCCCGGGTTTGGGTTTGTGGAAGGTGACGACGTGGTCGGCCTCCACGGCGTTCTCCGCGAGTGCGCCGGTCGTCCCATCCAACCCTGAGGGAACATCCACCGAAAGTACGGGTGTCTCGCTCTGGTTCATGCGTTCGGCTGCCGTGGCCATCGGCTCCCGCAGTGCGCCGCTGATACCCGTCCCGAGCATCGCGTCGACGAACAGGTCCGGCTCACCGAAATCCAATGCCGTCGAATCCGGCACCTCACGAGCGTCGATTTCGCTCTCCCGCAATGCGTCCCAGTTCGCCCGGGCGATGTCGGTGGTGATCGTCCCCGCCCGCCCGAGCAACCGCACGCGGACGTCGTACTCGTCGAGGAACCGGGCCGCGACGAAAGCATCGCCGCCGTTGTTGCCGCGACCGGCGACGATGACTACTTTTCCGGCCGGATCGACGACCGTTCGGACCGCGTGGGCGACGGCGTTACCAGCCGACTCCATCAGTTGTTTGGGCGGGACCCCCAGGGCGGCGCTGTTGGCGTCGATGACCGCCATCTGCTCGCCCGTTATGACTTCGCCGAGACTCATATGTCTGCCTTCGGCAGGACGGAGCAAAAACGCGGGGGTGACGAACCGTCTCGGATCGTGTCGTGTGAGGTCGACCAACGCCGGGTCGCGTCTCCAGTAGTCCCGGTCATATACCGACGGACGTAACTTTTGATACTGCTTCATAGTGATTACTGTAGGTCTGTTCCACATCGACCGCACGCAGTCGTGCGGTCGTAGCGGTAAATCGCTACAGTAATCACTATCAGTCGAACCGGTCACGACTGAAAGTATCAGGGCTTACGTCCGTCGGTATACTGCCGGCTGTAAGTTCGTGAAGATATTGGACCCATCGGGTGGTCGAATTCATTCGAAACGTTACAGCCGGCAGTATCAGTACCGGATCTCGAAGCCGTTCAGACCCTTCGGCTCCTCGTACTCGACGTCGACGTCTTCGACGCGGGCCTGCGTACTCCCTTCGTGACAGAACTCTACCATTGCCTCGACGTCTTCCTCAGGTCCCTCGAAGACCGCCTCGACGCGGCCGTCGTTCAGGTTCTTCACCCACCCGTCGACGCCCTGCTCGCGGGCGGTATTACGGGTCGTTGCCCGGAAGAACACACCCTGGACGCGACCGGAGACGAACACGTGTGCGCGGATTCGCTCGCTCATAGTCGAACGTCCGTCTGCCACCCTCAAAACCCTAGTCCTCGCCTCCGTTCCGGAGGTGATGGAAGACGTACGTCTGGGCGTAGCCGGCGTACTCGCCGCCGAGGCGCTCGCGGATCGCCCGCGATGTTTCGGCGTAGCCGTCCCGTTCGCAGTCGGGGTAGTACTCGGCGATGGTCTTTCTGATCCACGTATCGAGGGGCACGGCTTCCAGGAAGTCGAGCGAGAACAACAGAACGCAGTCGGCGACCTTCTCGCCGACGCCGACGAACTGTGTCAGATACTCGCGGGCGTCCTCGTATTCCATTCCACGGGCGTCGGCCGGGTGGGCCTCGCCGGTCGCGACCATCTCGGCGCTTCGCTGGACGTAGGGCGCACGGTACCCCAATCCCAGATCCCGCAAGTCGGCCTCGCTGGTCGCCGCCAGCTGCTCGGGCGTCGGGAACGCGTGATAGGTCCGGCCGTCGAAGTCGATTGTGTCACCGAAGGCTTCCGCCAGCGCGACCTGCATCCCATGGATACGGGAGACGCGCATTTGCGCTGAGCAAATAAAAGAGATCAGCGTCTCGAACGGCGGGTCACGAACGAGGCGCATGCCCCAGTAGCGGTCGAAGGCATCTTCGAGCAGTGAGTCGTCGGGCGTTGCCGCCCGGATCGTCGGCAGGTCATCCTCGAGACGGAGCAGTGATCGGACGATGCCCTCGGTGTTCGGCGACCCTTCCCACTCCAGGTGACCGTCCCGCTGTCGGACACGCAGGACGACCAGCTCGCCATCGTCGAGCCGGGCCTCATCGCCGTCGTCGGCGCGAACCACCGTCTCATACCAGGCGTCCCCCCCGAACTGGTCGTCATCCTCGTACATATTCCCGTCCGTGCGTCGCCAGAGGTACGACTGTCCGCTTTCGAGCGTCGCCTGGAGGTCGAGCCCGCCCGCCAGTTCCGACACGTCGATCCGTCCGGATTTCATTCGGTCGGGTTCCGGGATGGGGACGTTTTTTCGTTTCGGCTCGTGGACCCGTGGCCAACCTTCATATCGGAGGGACGGCAACAAGTATATATGAACTGTCGAGTTGTCGTCGAGGCCGCCGTACCCGTCTACGACGTCGAAACGGCCGACGAAGCGGTTCGGATCGCCATCTCGAAGACCGGCGAGATGCTGAACCCTGACCTCAACTACGTCGAGATCAACATGGGCGAGCGGTCCTGTCCACACTGTGGCGAGGAGCTCGAACCCGCATTCATCGCCGCCGACGAGAGTCTGGTCGCTCTCGAACTGGAAATGACGGTGTTCAACGTCGAACGCGACGAACACGCCGCCCGGATCGCCCGCAAGGAGATCGGACAGCGACTGGAGAACATCCCGCTGGAGGTCCTCGAGATCGAAGAGATCGAGGAACCGGAAGACGAGACTGAAGACGAGGAGTTAGAGACGGACGAATCGACTCAAGACGACCAGTCGGAGACGGCCGGTGACGACGTGCTGCCTGAGTTCGAGGAACTGATCGACGAGTAGCCAGACGGGTAGGTCACGTCCCGGCGGACGAGCGCCTGACGCGCGTCTGACGCATCTATTTGTCCCTATGGGACCTCGTTTCATGGTGATGGACAAGACGTTTCTCGACATGGAGGCGGTCACCATCGAGTTCGACGAGGAGACGCTGGAAGCGCTGGACGACGTCGCGTTCACGGAGCACCGCGGAAACCGCGACGCCGCGATCCGGGAGTGTCTCGACCGCTGGCTGAAGTCCCGTGAGAAGGCGGACGACTAGTACTCCCAGAGTCGTTCGATGCGGTCGTCGATCTCCGGATAGGAATCTATGAGTTCTTCGACCGTTCGGGTTCCGTCGACGTTGATCACGTGGACTTCTCCGCGGCGTCCCGAGTAGACATCCTGAAAGTCATAGACGACGCCGACCGCGGTAACGTCGTCGGGGACGTCACCACTCTCTCGTAGTGCTGCGACCTGCTGGTCGACGTTGTACTCGACGAGTCGGTTGATCGCTTCGCCACGGTCGATATCCGCTGGCAGAGCGTCGACACCGGCTTCGAGGTGTGATGCCAGCAGGTCGATGCTGTGCTCGATCCCGGCTGGTTCGTCGAGCCCGTCCGTCAGGTTGTCGTAAGTCGCGGTGACAGCCCCACAGCCGGTGTGACCGACGACTACCGCCGTCTCAGTTCCAGTGTGAGCGATCGGGTAGAGGACATCGCCGGAGATTACTTCACCCCCGTCAGTCCGCTGGATGACACGGTTGCCGATATTCCCGCAGGTGAACACCTGTCCCGGCTGGTCGTTTCTCCAAATGTGGTCCTGCAGGACGCGCGAGTCCGAACAGCAAACAGTGACTGCGTCGGGCCGTTGGCCGTCCTGTACGTCGTCGAAGCGGTCGTCGAACTCGCGTGCGTGATCGAGGTTCCGTTCCAGTAGTGTGGTCAGGGTCTGCTCCATATGCGGTAGCTCGCAGGGGAGCGAATTCAGTCCTTGGGAACCCGACAAGGTGGCGGTCGTTATCCACATCGGACATGATTCACGACGCTCTGTGTGTCCCCCAAGTCAACACGACCCACGCAGCTTCCGTATTCACACGGCTTTTCAAGCAGGGGAACGCATGTCCTAGTACAATGGGCTTTGGTAGCTACGACGAATCCGAGCAGGAGAACCAGCAGAACGAGTCCGACTACGATGAAGACGACGCCGTCAACGTCCACGACAACGATCACGACGGCAGTGTGGACTTCGAATCCGAAGCCGATCAGGACGAACTGCTGGACAAACTCCAGCA
>JAZKRQ010000064.1:0-14239 GCA_036628575.1 Halapricum sp. | reverse complement strand
ATCGGCATGCTCGGCTACCGTTTCATGGGCCGCGCTCACGCGAACGCGCTCGCACGGCTTCCGATGTTTTTCCCCGAGGTTCCCGCGGTAGAGCGGGACGTCTTGATCGGACGTGACGAATCGGCACTCGCCGACGCGGCCGATCGGCTGGGGTTCGAACGAACCGCGACCGACTGGCGCGACGTGGTCGAAGACGTCGACGTTTTCTACAATCTCGGGCCGAACCACCTCCATGCCGAACCCTCGATCGCGGCCCTCGAAGCCGGCGTGCCGGTCCTCTGTGAGAAGCCCCTCGCCGCTAGCGACGAGGACGCCGAGCGGATGGCAGACGCCGCAGCGGCCGCCGACGTACCGACGGCAGCAGCGTTCAATTACCGGTACGTCCCGGCAATACAGTACGCAAAGCGGTTGATCGAGGACGGCGACATCGGCGAGATCCACCACTTCCGGGGTCGGTATCTGCAGGACTGGCTGGTCGATCCCAACGCCCCCTGGTCCTGGCGACTGGATGCGGACCTCGCCGGAAGCGGCGCTCTCGGGGATCTGGGCGCGCACACGATTGACCTGGCACGGCATCTCGTCGGTGACATCGCGTCCATCAGCGGCCAGTTGAAGACCTTCGTCGACGAGCGGCCCGATCCGGACGGCGGGACGAGAGCGGTGACCGTCGACGACGCCTACAGCGCGCAGGCGACCTTCGAGAGCGGTGCCATCGGTACGTTCGAGGCATCGCGGTTCGCAACGGGCCACAAGAACGATCACACGATCGAGATTCACGGTTCGCAGGGGAGTCTCCGGTTCGGCCTGGAGCGGCTGAACGAACTCGAGATCAAATCCGAACACGACCGCGGATACCGGACAGTACTCGTGACAGGGGAGGACGATCCCTACGGTGACCGTTGGTGGCCGCCGGGACATGTCCTCGGGTGGGAGCACACGTTCGTCCACGAGAACGCCGCGTTCCTCGGGGCGGTCGAAGACGGTAGCAAGTATCACCCGAACTTCGCAGACGGAGCGGCGGTCCAACGCGTAATGGCAGCGATCCAAGACAGCGACGAACGTGGCGAACGGCTACCAGTCGAGTAGCTAGTACCGTATCAAGCCATCGTCCAGATGTTCCGGCTCTGTCGCCAGGTAGTATCCAATGCTTGCGACGTGGACGAACAGGCCGGCCATGCCGATCATACCGATCGTGTTGCCACTATGACCGACGGCCTCCACGACGTGGGGTGTGATCAACGGGTTGACACCGATGACGAACGCGGTGAGGCCACTGTACATCCCGACCACTGCGAGCGCACGGAGAAACGCAGCTACCCTGACGTCCGAGTGGATCGTCTTTCCCATCGTCCATAGCTGCCGTTTGATAGTGATTACTGTAGCGATTTACCGGTACGACCGCACTCAGTCGTGCGGTCGACCCGGAACAGACCTACAGTAATCACTATGAGTCTGTCCAAGCGCATCGGATTGCCTCCGGCAGACGGCTGAGTAGCAGTCCTATGGAATCGATGTATATAACGTCAGTGATTATCACGCACACCTCCCAAAACTCCTTTGTTCGGTCCCCGTGACGCCTCCGACATGTGCGCATCGTATGCGGCAACGATTGGCGACGGCGAGCAGGCCTGGTGGAAGGAAGCGGTCGTCTACGAGATTTACCCGCAGAGTTTCAACGACAGCGACGGCGACGGGATCGGCGATATCCCCGGAATTATCGAAAAGGCGGACTATCTCGACGAGCTGGGGATCGACGTCGTCTGGCTGACACCGCCCTATGACTCTCCGCACGCGGACAACGGATACGACGTTCGCGACTACCGCTCGATCCTCGATGACTTTGGCGACATGGCCGACTTCGAACGCCTCCTGTCAGAACTCCACGAGCGTGACATTCGGTTGATCCTCGATCTCGTCCTGAATCACACCTCCGACGAACACGAGTGGTTCCAGCGCTCACGCCGCGGGGAGGACGGCTACGAGGACTACTACCACTGGGTAGAGGGCGAGCCGGACGAACCGCCGAACAACTGGACCTCCGGGTTCGGCGGGTCGGCCTGGAGCTACGACGAGGAACGCGAGGCGTGGTATCTACATCTCTTCCACGAAAAACAGCCGGATCTCAACTGGCGCAACCCATTGGTACGACGGGAGATGCACGACATCGTCGAGTTCTGGCTCGAGAAGGGGATCGACGGCTTCCGGCTGGACGTGTTCAATATCATGTCCAAGCCCGAGGGATATCCCGACGGCGATCCCGACGGAAGCTGGATCGGGATGGAACAGTTCGCGGACGGCCCCAACATCCACGAGTACTACCGCGAGCTCTACGACGAGGTTCTCTCTGAGTACGACTGCATGACCGTCGGCGAGGGGATGGATATCTCTCCGAGAGAGGCGAAGCGATACTGCGGTCCCTCCGGAGACGGCCTGAACATGGTGTATCACTACGATCATACAATGCTAGACTTCGGGGAGGACGGTTGGTGGGATATCGTCGATTGGGAAGTCGAGGAAATCCGGTCGGCGCTGACGGAGTGGGTCCACCAGCTGGAAGTGACCGACGCCTGGAACACCGTCTACCTGGGGACCCACGACACGCCGCGGATCGCCTCGCGGTTCGGCAACGACGACCGATACCACTACGAGTCGGCGACGATGATGGCGACATTGCTTCTGACGTTCCCGGCGACGCCGTTCTGCTTCCAGGGCGACGAGATCGGCATGACCAACTACCCGTGGTCCTCGCGCGACGAAATGCGTGACGCCGACGCCACGAACCGCGTCGAGATGGCCTTCGAGGAGGGGCGCGCCGAGGACTTTTCGGACGTGCAGGACGTCGTCCGCTATCGCTCGCGGGACAACGCTCGCACGCCGGTGCAGTGGTCTGACGGCGAAAACGCCGGCTTCACCGACGGCGAACCCTGGATCGCAGTCAATCCGGCCAGCGAGGAAATCAACGTCGTCGACCAGCGCGATCGTTCTGACTCGATCCTGGCGTACTATCGAGAGCTGATCGACCTCCACCACGACGAGGACGCGCTCGTCTACGGCGTCTACGATCTACTGACCGACGAGCACCCGCGGGTATGGGCGTACGAGCGGACGCTTGACGAGGAAACACTTCTGGTCGCACTCAACTGGGCCGGCCGAACCTCTCGTGTTGACCTCGCCGATTCGGGCACCGTCGAGTCGGTACTCGCCTGCAACTATGAAGACCCCGGGACGGACCTTGGATCACTCGCCCTGCGACCCTATGAGGCGCGGGTGTACCGGCTTCATTAATTCCGCTTGCGGGGTAAACTACAAGTGTTGTAAATTCTCAGTTCGTTCTATGGGCACTGACGACGAGATCGATCGGACGTGGTGGAAGGAAGCGATCGTCTACCAGATCTACCCGCGCAGTTTCAACGATAGCGACGGTGACGGGATCGGGGACATCCCCGGGATCATCGAGAAAGTCGACTATCTCGAGGACTTGGGTATCGACGTCGTCTGGCTCTGTCCGGTCTACGATTCCCCGAACGCCGACAACGGCTACGATATCCGTGACTACCGTTCCATCATGGACGAGATGGGGACGATGGCTGACTGGGAACGGCTGCTGGATGAACTCCACGCCCGCGACATCAAACTCGTGATGGACATGGTCGTCAACCACACCTCCGACGAACACGAGTGGTTCCGGCGGTCACGCCGCGGGGAGGACGGCTACGAGGACTTCTATCACTGGGTCGAGGGCGAGCCCGACGAACCACCGAACAACTGGGAGTCCTTTTTCGGCGGCCCCGCATGGAGCTACGACGAGGAACGCGAGGCGTGGTATCTCCACCTGTTCGACGAGAAACAGCCGGATCTCAACTGGCGCAACCCCGAGGTCCGCGAGTCGATCCACGAGACAGTGAACTGGTGGCTCGATCGGGGTATTGACGGATTTCGGCTGGACGTAATCAACCTCCCGTCGAAGCCTGAGGGGTATCCCGACGGTGAGGTCGACACCTATCCGACTGGTTCCGAACACTTCGTCAACGGCCCGCGTATTCACGAGTACCTGCGGGAACTCTACGAGGAGACGTTCGCGAACTACGACGTGATGACCGTCGCCGAGATGGTCGGTCTCGACGTCGAGACGGCCAACGAGTACCTCGGCGAAGACGGCGACGGCCTGGACATGGTGTTCCACTTCGACCACATGTTCCTGGACTTCGGCCCAGAGGGTCGATGGGACATCGGCGATTGGTCTGTCTCGGACTTCGAGGAGATCTTCACCGAGTGGCAGACCGGCCTCGACGAGACCAGCTGGGACGGCCTCTACTGGGAGAACCACGACCAGCCGCGGGTCGTCTCCCGGTTCGGCGACGACGAGAACTACCGCTACGAGTCGGCAACGATGCTCGGAACGCTCCTGTTCACTCTCAAGGGGACGCCGTTCGTCTACCAAGGTCAGGAGATCGGGATGACTAACGCTGACTTCGAGTCACTCTCCGAGGTGCGGGACGTCGACACGCGCCAACCGGTCGAGTTGATGCTCGAAGAGGGCGAGATCGACAGCTACGAGGAGATCCGCGAAGCCGTGAACTATCGCTCGCGTGACCACGCCCGGACGCCGATGCAGTGGTCCGACGAAGCGGCGGCCGGATTCACCGACGGCGAACCCTGGATCAAGGTCAACGCACGCTACCCCGAGATCAACGTCGAGGCTGAACGGGCGGCCGATCGGTCCGTCCGGGACTATTATCGCGAGCTGATCGATCTCCGATCGGAGTCGGACGTGTTAGTCTACGGCGAGTACGAACTCCTCGACACGCCCGACCCGCTGTACGTCTTCACGCGGACGCTCGGTGAGGAACGTGTACTGGTGGTACTGAACTGGAGTGACGGACTGGAGTCGTTCGCGCCGCCGTCGACGCTATCGATCGGGGACGCGACGCTGACGCTCTCGAACTACGAGGACGCCGGCGATCTCGAAGCGACGACGCTACGTCCCTACGAAGCACGAGTGTATCGATTCTAGTCCTGCATCTGGACGATCTCGACCATCGAGTACACCGGTACGCCGAGGATCTCGCCCTCGCCGCGCTTGTCGGTGAGTACGACCGCAGCTTCGACCGTCCCGCCGCGGTTGCGGATGGCCTTGATCGTCTCGGTCATCGTCTGGCCCGTGTCGATGTTGTCGTCGACGACGTAGCAACTGCGGTCGCGGATCGACGCGAAGTTCCGGGAGAACGATCCGGATCCGCTGTCATCCTCGTCATCCCACTGGTACTTGCTGGGCAGATAGACGCTGAGGTCGGTATCCAGTTCCCGGCCGATGACAGTCGCCAGCGGACCGCCGGATTTGCCGATCCCGACCGTCAGATCGACGTCCTCGCTGTCGTCAGCCATCAGGTCCGCCATCGCGATCCCGACGTGGGTCAGCCGGTTGCTGTCGCGGCCGATAGCGCTCCAGTCGACGTGGACGTCCGTGGGGCTGGCCGTCTCTGCTGTCTCGACGCTCCCCTGCCCGCTCTGTTCGACGAGCCAGCTCGCCGTCTCCCGCGAGACGTTCAGCTCGTCGGCGATCTCGCCCTTCGAGAGGCCTCTGTCGGCGAGTTCGCCCGCACTTTCGATGAGTTCGTCGGTGGACTTCATTCGTCACCCCGTTCGGTCGCCGAGGATAAAACCACCTGTGGTCTCGCCCCGATCAGTCGGTGCCGTCCCGCACCTCGATGAGTTTCACAACAGCCATACCTGGACTCGTCCGGCTTCACAACAGCCATACCTGGAGTCGTCCCGAAATATCCGATACCCGTGACGACGATACCCTCCGGCTCTCGAACCGCTTGACTCCGATGCGGCTCAGAGCAGCCAGGCCTGATCCCAGCCGGCTTTCGTGAAGTAGCGGTGTCCGGACCACTCGACCGGTTCGTTGTCCCGCTTTTTGAGCCACTCGAACTCGACGTAGGTGCCCTCCTGAAGGTCGAAGTCAGTCTTCCAGGTGGGGTAGTCCGCTCCGGATAGGGGAACCGCCTGTCCGACGTCCCAGTTACCCAGCGCTTCGTGGTCGCCCGTCAGGAACAACTCCTGACCCCATTCGGCTTCGACGTCGATCTCGACGTGAGTCGTCAGCGTCTCGCCGGGCGTCGAGTCGGGGTCGGGTTCGAGCCACCGGTAGCCGTACGGCTCCAGCAAGAGTCGGCCATCGGGGTAAAAGGCGGGCTCGTCTCGGAGTACCTCGTGGTAGCCTCCCGCTCCCCAGGGTTCGGGGAGATCCGAGAAGGGGATCGCTTGCGTCTCATCCGAGAAGTTCGACACGGCCAACAGGTGGTCCTCGCCGCGGACTCGTTCGACGGCGAACACCTGATCGTTGTCGATGTCAAGAACGTTCTCCGCAGCCCGGTGATGTAGCGGCTCGCGACCACTCCGGACTTCCGTGAGCCGGCTGATCCCGTCGAAGATCCGCTGTTCGATTGACCCCGGCAACGAGCGGCGCTCGGCGGCCTCCCAGTCCATCGGCGAGCGGTGGATCCAGCGGTTGTCGTCCTCTTTGATCGGGTTGTTCAGGTACGAGAAGTCGTTGAGCTGTCCTATCTCGTCGCCGCTGTACAGCAGTGGCATCCCCTGCATCGCGAAGACCGCTGCGTGCATGAGCAGGAACCGCTGGACTGCTGTGTCCACCTCCGCCTGGTCGCCGGAGACACGAGCCTTCTGGACGCCAGTCAGCGCCGCTGCCGTCCCGGAGGTGCGAGCCACGCCAGTGGGTTCCTCCTGGAACCGGTAGCCCTCGGCGTAGCTGTCGGGGTGGTCGCCAGCGTAAAAGTCCGAGCAGAACTTGCGCGTGCTGACGGGGTCCTGGCCGACTGCCCGGACGTCTTCGTCGTCCAGTCCCCAGCCGATGTCGTCGTGACAGCGGACGTAGTTTAGCCAGGAGGCTTCCTCGGGTGTCGGCGGTAACTCTTCCAGCGCTCGCTCCAGCAGTTGGGTGTTCTCGCTGGCCAGCGCGTGCCAGAGATGGGCCATCAGCGGCGCGTTGTATGCGATGTCACACTCCTCGCCCTCGTGGCCGCCCGTCCCCAGGTACTTGATCGTCTCCTCGGGGGCCACGATAGCCTCGGCCTTGAAAAGCACGCCCGGCGCGGCGATCCGCATCAACGCCCGATAGGCACGCAAGATCCAGTGGGCTTCGTCCAGGTTCCGGCAGTCGGTACCCAGTTCCTTCCAGAGGAAGGGGACGGCGTCGAGTCGCAGGATGTCGGTACCGACGTTCGCGAGAAACGCCATCTCGCGAAACATCTGGACGAACACGTCCGGGTTCGTGTAGTCGAGATCCCATTGGAAGTCGTAGAAACTCGTCCAGACCCACTGCTCCAGTTCGTCGACGTACGTGAAGTTCCCCGGCGCGAAGTCCGGGAACACTTCCGGGACGGTCTGTTCGTACTGGTCGGGTAACTCACGATCCTCGTAGGTGAGATAGAAGTCCTGGAACCGGTCGTCACCATTGATCGCGGCCTGGGCCCACTCGTGTTCGCGGGCGGTATGGTTCATCACGAAGTCCAGGGCGAGTCGAATCCCCTCTTCCTGGAGATCCGTGGCCAGTTCCCGGAGGTCGTCCATCGCCCCCAAGTCCGGGTCGACCGAGCGGTAGTCCTTGACAGCGTAGCCACCGTCGTTGCGCCCCTCGCGGGGCTCCAGCAGCGGCATGAGATGCAGATAGGTCACGCCCAGTTCCTTCAGATAGGGTATCTTCTCGCGGACTCCCTGGAGGTCGCCGGCGAACAGATCCACGTAACACATGTAGCCGACTTCTCCCGGTCCCTGGAACCAGTCGTCGACGCCCTTGCGGGACCGATCGAGCGACCGGAGGCGTTCTGGGCGGGATTCGAACGCCTCGACGGCTGCCTCTACCGCTTCCAGCAGCCACATGACACTTTCCCGGTCGTCTCCGTAGACCTCGGTGAAAGCCGTCCAGAGAGCCGGCAGTTGCTCGTCGAGACGGTCGAGCAGTACTTCGCTTTCGGGATGGTCCGCGTAGCGTTCGGCCAGGAATTCCCGTAGCGTTCTGACGGGATCCTCCGGTGGCCAGCCCTCGACGGGGACATCGTATCGGCCGTCGATCGTCCCTGTCATCGGTACCCCCCGTGCCGTGAAATGTGGACGCTCTCGATCATATCCGATTGTTTCGTCCCCTGGACCAAAATTCTTTACAACAGGTGTGGTTTACCCAGATATCGACCGGTGCGTGTCCACTCCGGATAATGTACCGTGATTTTAAGCCGGTGGGTGTAGATGATTACTACAAGAGTTGTACTCACATGACAACCGATATTCGACTGCTGGAAGGCCCTACCGAGGATCTGCGCGAGTGGCATCGAGAGCGTAGAGAGGATCACGACGACGACTTCGAGGCGGCCAAAGATATCGTCACCCGCCTGGGGGCGCATTACGAGGACGAACTGGCAGAGATCGGCTTCTGGACGCCCGAGATCATCGATGCGGGCGTCCCCTCCGGTGACGTCTATCTGGAAGTTTTGACTCCGACGGAAGACGTCAGAGTGTTCGAGGACGGCGTCGACCAGCAGGCGATCGAGATGCGGCGTGACCTACTCTCAATCCATCGCGAGGGCGAGTACCACTGGGCGGTCGTCGAGGGAATGCGCCCGGGAACCCGCGAGCAGTTCGGATCCCTCTACCAGCTTGTTTACCGGCAAGACGGCGAATGGCACACGGTTCAGGACCCGCTGGCGTACTCGGTGCCGTTCGGCGTGTTCGGCCCTGCCGAACTGGTCGATATGGGCGGTCTCGACGCCGAGCGTGACGACCGCGAGTACTTCCAGCAGCTGGGAACCGACGCGGAACCGATCCCGACCAGCGAGGACGACGGCTTGCCCCGGATCGATCCCGCAACGAGCATGGTCGAGATCCATCCCGGGACGGCAACCGAGAACGGGTCGCTGGGAGGACTGGCACGCCGGTACGAGCGGATCGGCGAGAAGCTCCGCGCCGGCGATGAACTGGCCGCGGGCGAACAGATCCACCTTGGATACGACGCCATCCAGCTGATGCCCATCGAGCCGATCACCGAACACCGCGACAACCACGACTTCTGGACGATCGAGGGTGAGCGCGTCGCACCGAAGGACGGCGATACGGTCGAACTCGTCGCCGAACAGCCCGACCTGATTAACTGGGGCTATGATATCGTAATCCGAGCGTTCTCGGCACCCAATCCCGCGATCCTGGAGACCGGTCGCCCGCACGAGCTTGTCGATCTCATCGCGGCCTGTCACGATCTGCCTGACCCGATCCGGATCGTCTTCGACATCGCGCTGGGTCATGCTGAGGGCCGTGCCGACGAACTGCTCGATGCGGAGTTCATCGAAGGGCCGGGGATGTACGGTCTAGAACTGGATTACCAGCATCCGGTCGTCCGGGCGACGGTGCTCGAACTCCAGCGCCGGAAGATGGACTTCGGCGCAGACGGTATCCGCGTCGACGGTGCACAGGATTTCAAGTATTACGATCCCGACCGGGACGAACTGGTCCACGACGATGAGTTCCTCGCGGAGATGGACGAGGTCACCCAAGAAGTCGCCGGGACGGAGTACCGCCCCTGGATGATCTACGAGGACGGTCGGCCGTGGCCCCGGGGAGACTGGGAGCTGGCCTCGACGTATCGAGAGCTGATCAAACAGCATCCCCATTCGTTCCAGTGGTCGCCGATCACCTTCGCGCACAACAAGCCCGCACTGCTGACCTTCTGGGCGAGCAAGTGGTGGCGCGTCTTCGAGGTGGCGGACTTCGGAAGTAACTGGATCACGGGCGTCGCAAATCATGACACGCTCCGTCGCGGCACCCAGCAGCCACTCCCGAAAGGCTGGGAGGAAGACCCGATCAACCCCTATCTGGGCGACGACGGCCCGGAGATCATCGACGAGGCCTACGATCAGCCCTCGACGAACATGCTGTTGCACTGTTTCCTGCCGGGCGTGCCCATGGACTTCCTCAACGCCAATGCCCACGCGCCCTGGTCGTTCATGCGCGACACCGACGACGAGTGGAGCGTCAAGGTCGTCGCCGAGGAGGACAACTTCCTGGATTGGCACGTTCCCCCGGAACTGTACGATGACGACCGATTCTTCGGTCGTCTGAAGGAGATGGGTCTCGACGAGCGGGACGACCTGGACCACTTCGTTCACGTCCTGCGGGACGTCGGCGAGGCCACCGAGTGGGAACTGGAGGCGATGGCCTCGACGATCGAAGCGCTGGGATCGCCGCTGGACGGTGAGACGGTAACAGCCGCGGACCTCGAACGGTTCGGCGAGAACTGGATGGCAGACGTCAACGAATTCGCCAACCTCTCAAACTGGTTGGATACCCTCGACGAAGACCGGGCCGAGTTCATGCAGCGAGTTCGAGAGTTCCGACAGGACCGTCTGTGGCTGCGGGACGACATCGATGTCGACGGTTCGGAGGTGTTCGATTACGTCCATCCTGTCGACGGTACGGTCGTCTACTACGGTTTCCGGGAGTCCCCGGACGCGGACGAACAGGTGCTGTTCGTGGGTAATATGGAAGGCCCCGAAACGCAGGTCGATCCCACCGGACTCGACGAGTCGATTCCGGACGAGGGATGGGAGGTTGCACTGGCTTCACCGGAAACCACGCCCGACCTGGATGCCCTCTCGCTAGACAACGGCCAGGCCGTCGTCTGGACCCGACGGCCCTAGAGCCACGCGAGAGTCCGTACTACTAGTGATTACTGTAACGATCTACCGGTGCGACCCCACGACGCTGTGCAGTCGACCCGGAACAGACTTACAGTAATCTCTATCAGTTCCCGTTTCGAAATGGATTTCAAAATCTGAGATGTACACTGGATTAGTCTGTGAGTACACCGTCGTGACTCGATCTCTCTATGGGTTGTGCCACAGAGAATCTCCGACACCCCTCCCATCCCCCACACCCTTTCCTAATATCTCCCCCTGACAGCGACAGTCGATTGTCAGTCCGCGCCAACCTTTTTACAACGCGGATTAAAACAGGAGATATGGCGAGTGATACGGTACCATATACGACACTCGGGTCGACGGGCTTGGAAGTGTCCCGACTGGCACTCGGGTGTATGAACTTCGGCAGCGAGGCCGACTGGATGATCGGTGATCGCGAGCGCAGTCACGAGATTATCGACCGATCGATCGATCTGGGGATTAACTTTCTCGACACTGCAAACGTCTATTCAACGGGCGAAAGCGAGGAGATCGTCGGCGAGGCCATCGCGAGCTACCGTCGGGACGAGCTGGTGATTGCCACAAAGGTCTTCGGCGAGATGCACGACGGACCGAACGGACAGGGGCTGTCGCGCAAACACATTATCGATCAGGCCCATGCTAGTCTCGACCGCCTCGGGGTGGACTACATCGATCTCTATCAGATTCACCGGTGGGACGAGAACACCCCCATCGAAGAAACTCTATCTGCGTTGACATATCTCGTCGACGAGGGGCTGGTCCGGTATATCGGAGCCTCGACGATGGCCGGCTGGCGGTTCTCGAAGGCACTGTACACCGCCGACATCGAGGGTTACGAGCGGTTCGTCTCGATGCAACCGGAGTACAATGCCGTCGACCGCCACGAGGAGGCGAACCTCCTGCCGATCTGTGAGGACCAGGGCGTCGGCGTGATCCCGTGGTCGCCACTGGCGGGCGGGTTCCTCACCGGCAAATACGAGCGCGGCGACGAACCGCCCGAAGACACCAGAGCCGCGACCGATGAGTATACCCAGGGTCGGTTCACTGAGGAGAACTGGGCCGTCCTCGATGAGATCCGGACGATAGCCGACGAGAAGGGCGCGACCCCGGCACAGATCAGTCTCGCCTGGCTGCTTGAACAGGATGTCGTGACCGCTCCAATTATCGGACCACGTCGCATCGACCACCTCGAAGAGAACGTCGAGGCCGTCAATATCACCCTGTCCGCCGAGGAGGTCCAGCGGATCGCCGAGCCGAAGTCCCCGCAGTGGCCCCGGGAGGGGAAAGACTGATTTCGGGGTCCGAGCTGCCTCCACATGACGAACAGAGATACTGAAACAGACAGTTTACAACGCCGACGACACAACGATAGCAACAATGAATAAAACAACTCTCACGACGGTTCTCGAGGACGCCGGACTCTCACCCTATCAGGCGGAGGCGTACGTGACAGTACTCGAACTGGGTTCTGCGTCGGCGACTGATGTCGCCGAAGAGAGCGAAGTTCCCGATCCGCGGATCTACGACGTACTCAGGGATCTGGAACAACGTGGCTACGTCGAGACTTTCGAACAGGACAGTCTTCAAGCCAGGGCGTATAGTCCCGAGTCAGTACTCGAAGATCTCAGGGAGCGAGCCGAGAGGTTCGAGGACGCCGCCGAGGAGATTGAGAATCGATGGGAAGCGCCAACGATGGACACTCATACGGTGAGTTTCGTCAAGCGGATCGATACGGTCCTCGACAAGGCGGAGGAGAAGATCCGCGCGGCGGAAAACCAGATTCAGGTCGCCGTCAGCCGTGACCAGTTCGTTCGGCTCAGGTCGGCACTGAAAGAGGCTCACGATCGCGGCGTCCACATCAGTCTCGCGATGTACCTCGGCAAGGATTCTAACCACTCGCTTCCCTCGAAATCGGATCTCAGAGAAGTTGCGACGGAGGCCCGATTCCGCTCGGTCCCGATGCCGTTGATCGTGCTCGTCGATCGGACCGCGACCTGTTTCGCGCCGCATAACCTCTCGACGAACCGTTACGGCATAATCGTCGAAGACCGGACCCATGCCTACGTCTTCCACTGGTTCTTCATGGCCGGTCTCTGGGAGTCGACAGAACCTATCTTCGAGGACGAGGAGGACTCCTTGCCGAAGACGTACGTGAACATCCGCAAGTGCATCCGTGACATCGCGCCCCTTCTGGACGACGGGGCGACGATCACAGCGACCATAGAGGGAATCGACGTCGCATCCGGCTCCGAAGTCACCCTCGAAGGAACTATCGTCGACGCTAGCTATCCCAGTCTCGAAGCCGCCGGTCTGGAGCCGCCGTTCTCGTATCTCGGTGGTCAGGCCACGATCATCGTCGAGACTGACGATGGAGTCGTCGAAGTCGGCGGCTGGGGGGCTGTCCTCGAGGACTACGAGGCGACCCGGATTATCCTCGAGGACATCAAATACGACTGATACTGCCGGCTATACGTTCGTGAAGATTTTCGGCACCCCGGGATGCCGAAATACTTGCGAAAAGTTATAGCCGGCAGTATGACGACCTGTTCGGAACCGTCACCGTCTCCGCAGACGACTGCTGTAGGCCCCACCGGTACGCATTTGGTCGCCGCCCGTCCCACAACGGATATGGCAGATCCTGTCTCCTCACCACGCATCGGTATCGTTGGACTCGGCGGTATCGGCACGTATCACGCCGATTGTTTGCTGGACAACGATGCCGACCTCGTCGCTGGTCTGGATATCGACCCCGCGGCACGTGACAGCTTTGCCTCCGAGTACGACGCCGAAATATACACCGACCGGTCGTCCTTTTACGAAGCCGTCGACGCTGTGATCGTGACGACACCCAACGCCTATCACGAAGAGTACGCTGTCGGTGCGCTGAAGGCCGGTCTGTCGGTACTTGTCGAGAAACCGCTCGCACACACGCTGGAAAGCGCCGAACGGATCGCCGCTGTCGCCGAGTCAGCCGACGGGATCTGTCTGGTCGGATTCCACAACCGGTTTGACCCGCGCGCGGAAGCGCTGGCTGCCTACCGTAATGACGGTTTCTTCGGGACTATTCAACACGTTGACGCCACCTACGTTCGCCGTCGCGGTATTCCTGGTCAGGGGTCGTGGTTCACCGATGCAGACATCGCCGGCGGCGGCGCGTTGATCGATATCGGCGTCCACGCAATCGATCTCGTGCTCTCGATCATGGACTTCCCGACGGTCACGGAAGTCAGTGGCGTGACCCGCTCGACGTTCGGACCGCGATCCGACTACGTTGACGTCGACGGCTGGGGCGTCGAAAACGGCGACGTTAGCGTCGAGGATTCGGTGACGGCACAGCTTCGGACTGACGAGGACGCGACCGTCTCTGTCGACGTCGCGTGGGCAACTAACAGGCCTGACGAGAAGGCGTTCCGTATCCGCGGGACCGAGGGCGGTGCGCACCTCGATATGAAAGGCGAATTGACTCTGTACGAGTCCACTGCTCGGGGCGTCGATCATCACCGGACGACTAC
>JAZKRQ010000063.1:0-14508 GCA_036628575.1 Halapricum sp. | reverse complement strand
AAGAAACACAACATCAACTTCTCAGCGCTGGTGTCGTCCGGAGAGATGGACGACGACGAGCGATCGGCCTGGATCGAGGCGCTGATCGATCAGGGCTACAGCCACGAAGGTGCCAGGGAGGTGCTGGAGTTCGCCGGCGCTGAAGTCGCCAAAAGCGAGATGGAAGACTGATGGACGGGGAGGAATTCATCACTGCGGCCGACCGGGAACTGGACGCGACCTATCAGGAACCGATGTCGCTGTCGGGGTACGTCGATCTGCTGCTCGATCGTCCGGGACTGGCCGCCCACGCTTCGAAGTACCTGCTGGACGCCATCGAGGACGCCGGGACCCGCACGGTCATCGAAGAGGGCGAAGAACGCGAGCGCTACCGGTTCTTCGACGACCCGCACAACGACGGGGAACACGCGATACTCGGCAACACGGAGGTTCTGAATGGACTGGTAGACGACTTGCGGTCGATCGCTGCCCGCCGCGGGAAAGACGAGAAGATCGTCTGGCTCGAGGGACCGACAGCAACCGGCAAATCCGAACTCAAGCGCTGTCTCATCAACGGGCTACGGGCCTACTCCAGGACCGACGGGGGCCGGCGATACACCGTCGAATGGAACGTCGCCGGGACCGACGGAGAAGCAAGCGGCCTCACCTACGGCGATCGGAAGGTCAGCGACGAGGACGACTGGTACGAGAGTCCTGTACAGGTCCATCCACTAACGGTCTTCCCGGAGGCGGTCCGTGCGGATCTCCTCGAAGCGATCAACGATCGGCTGGACGATCACGATGGCGTCTACGTCGAAGGCAACCTGGATCCGTTCTCCAGGGAAGCCTACGAGTACCTCGAAGAGCAGTACCGCCGTGACGGCGTCGAGGACCTCTTCTCGGCGGTGACGAGCCCGCGCCATCTCCGGGTGAAAAACTACGTCGTCGACGTGGGACAGGGGATCGGCGTCCTCCACAGCGAGGACGAAGGCAGCCCCAAGGAACGGCTCGTCGGCTCCTGGATGGCCGGCATGCTGCGGGAACTGGACTCCCGCGGCCGGAAGAACCCCCAGGCGTTCTCCTACGACGGCGTGTTGAGCCAGGGCAACGGCCTGCTGACTATCGTCGAAGACGCCGCCCAGCACGCCGACCTCCTGCAGAAGCTGCTGAACGTCCCCGACGAAGGAGCGGTAAAGCTGGACAAAGGGATCGGGATGGACGTCGACACTCAGCTGGTCATTATCTCCAATCCGGATCTGGAGGCGACGCTGAACCAGCACGCCGACCGCGAGGGCCAGGACCCCCTAAAGGCGCTCAAACGGCGGCTGAACAAACACCGGTTCGGCTACCTGACGAACCTCTCGCTCGAGACCCAACTCCTCCGGCGGGAACTGACCAACGACACGACGGTCTGGCAGGCCGAGTCCTGGACGGAACTGGACGAGCGGATCCGCAGCCCTGTCGGGGTAGACGTGCGACGGGAACGCGGTGTTCGCGAGCGCGAACTCGCGCCGCACACGCTGGAAGCAGCTGCGCTGTACGACGTCGTCTCGCGGCTAGACGGAAGCGACCTGCCGAGCGAGCTGGATCTGGTCGAGAAAGCGCTGCTGTTCGACCGCGGATACCTTCAGGACGGCGACGAACGCCGCGAGATCGACGCCTTCGAGTTCGCCGACGCTGCGACCGACGGCGAACACGGTATCCCAGTGACCTATACCAGAGACGTCATCGCCGATCTCCTCCAGACCGAGACCGAACGCTATCACACCAAGTTACCCGTCGAGGACGTCATCATGCCCCGGGACGTGCTGGACGCGATGGCTTCCGGACTCCGGACGGCTCCGGTCTTCACGACGAACGAAGCCGCGGAGTTCGAGGAACGGGTCGTTCCCGTGAAAAACCACCTCTTCGATCGGCAAGAAGAGGACGTGCTGGCGGCGATCATGCGCGAGAAGCGCGTCGAGGAGTCTACTGTCGAGGAGTACATCGAGCACGTTTACGCGTGGGCGACCGACGAACGAATCGAAAACGAGCGGGGCGAACGCGTCGAACCGGACCCGCTAAAGATGAAGGTCTTCGAGATAGAGCATCTCGGCCGCTTCGAAGAGGGCGACTATCACGGCAACGAGCCCACACGGGACGTCGAGCAGTTCCGCACGGACAGGATCATCACCGCGTTGAACCGCTACGCCTGGCACAACCGCGACGAGGAGTTCCGGGTCGAGGACGTCAATCCGAAGGAGATACCGGTGATTCGAACCGTGCTGGGCAGCCACGACTGGGCCGACGTCAGACGGACCCACGAAGATTTCAATCCGCGACAGTGGGACAACCCGCCGACGGACACCGAAACCGCACGGGTCAAAGCACGGACGATCGAGAACATGACCGATCTGTTCGAGTACAGCGAGGCCGCCGCCGAGCTGACCAGCCGACACATCATGGGACAGGTGAGCTACAGATGGGACTGAGTGATCCGACGGTGGTGATCGAGCGATGGGACTGAGAGACGACCTCGAACGCTACCGCGAGGTCGGCGAGAAGCGCCGTCAGGACCTCTCGGAGTTCATTCAGTACGGCGATCTCGGGAGGTCCCGGGCGGACTCGGTACGGATCCCGATCAAGATAGTCGACCTGCCGGAGTTCGTCTACGACCAGCGCGACCAGGGCGGGGTCGGCCAGGGAGAGGGTGCCGAAGAAGGTGACCCCGTCGAACAGCCCCAGCCGGACGACGGTGACGAGGACGGCGACCCCGGGGAGGAAGGCGGTGACCACGAGTATTACGAGATGGATCCCGAGGAGTTCGCCCAGGAACTGGACGAACAGCTCGGGCTGGATCTCGATCCGAAGGGCAAGAAAGTCATCGAGGAGACAGAGGGGGAGTTTACCGACATCACCCGGACTGGACCGTCCTCGACGCTGGACTTCGAGCGGCTGTTCAAGGAAGGTCTCAAACGGAAGATGGCGATGGACTTCGACGAAGAGTACGTCCGTGAGGCCTTGCGTGTTGCTGGATGGGGGCCAGCGACGGTCTACGAGTGGGCCCGCGGCGAGAACATCCCCGTTTCCAGAGCATGGATCGAGGACGCCTACGAGGAGATACCTGCTGACGAGCGCGACCGGTGGACCTCCATCGAGGAGATGACCGAGAGCGTCGAGCACGAAACGGCCGCCCAGCGCATTCGCCGTGAAGGGATCGACGAGATTCCCTTCCGGCGACAGGACGAACGCTACCGGTACCCGGAGATAATCGAGGAGAAAGAGCGTAACGTCGTCGTGGTCAACATCCGCGACGTCTCCGGGAGTATGCGTCAGAAGAAACGCGAGCTTGTCGAGCGGACCTTCACCCCGCTGGACTGGTACCTCCAGGGCAAGTACGACAACGCCGAGTTCGTCTACATCGCCCACGATGCCGAGGCCTGGCAGGTGGACCGCGAGGAGTTCTTCGGCATCCGCAGTGGCGGCGGGACCCGAATCTCCAGCGCATACGATCTGGCGAAGACAGCCCTCAAAGAAGCCTATCCCTGGAGCGAGTGGAACCGCTACGTCTTCGCCGCTGGCGACAGCGAGAATTCCAGCAACGACACCGAGGACAAGGTGATCCCGCTAATGGAAGAGATCCCGGCGAACCTCCATGCCTACGTCGAGACCCAGCCGTCGGGTAACGCGATCAACGCGACCCACGCCGAGGAGGTCGAACGCCACTTCCGAGACGCCGACGACGTCGCCGTGGCCTACGTCAACGGACCCGGGGACGTGGTCGACGCCATCTACGAGATCCTCAGCACGGAGGAAGAGTCATGATCGACGAGCGAATCGAAGCACAACGGATCGCGGACAACCTGGAAGAGCCGGTCGAGCGAGCGGGCGAACTCGCCCGGAAGCTCGGCCTGACGCCGTACCCGGTCAACTACTGGATCGTCGACTACGACGAGATGAACGAGCTGATCGCATACGGCGGTTTCCAGGAACGGTACCCACACTGGCGGTGGGGCATGCAGTACGACCGCCAGCGAAAGCAGAGCCAGTTCCTCGGCGGGAAGGCCTTCGAAATCGTCAACAACGACAATCCCGCCCACGCGTTCCTCCAGGAGTCCAACGCGCTGGCCGACCAGAAGGCCGTCATCACCCACGTCGAGGCCCACAGCGATTTCTTCGCGAACAACGAGTGGTTCGGACTGTTCACCGACCGGGACGAAGCGCCGGGCGAACGGTCCGAACGCCTGCCGGACACGGGACCGGACGCCACGGCGATGCTCGCCCGCCACGCCGAGACGATCGGGGAGTATATGACCGATCCCGAAATCGACCGGGGAGAGGTCGAGAAGTGGATAGATCACGTCCTCTGTCTGGAGGACAACATCGACCAGCACCGCCCGTACGCGCCCGTCGCGACCGACGAGAGGGAAGAGGATCTCGACACCGCCGACGTGGCCGACCACCTGGAGGATCTGGACCTCTCCGAGGAGGTGCGCCGGCAGGTTTTCGACGAAGAGTGGCTCGATATCCAGGCCGATGACGACGGGTCGGTCTCGTTCCCGGACACCCCTGAGAAGGACGTCGTCGGCTTCCTCCGCAAGTACGGCAAGCAGTACGACGAAGGCTCCGGCAAAGCCACCGAGATGGCCGACTGGCAGAAGGACATTCTGGAGATCATCCGCCGCGAATCCTATTATTTCGCCCCCCAGAAGATGACGAAGGTTCTCAACGAGGGGTGGGCAAGCTATTGGGAGTCTGTCATGATGGTCGGCGAGGGGTTCGCCGACGACGACGAGTTCGTCACCTATGCCGATCACATGTCGAAGGTGCTCGGCTCGGGCGGACTCAACCCCTACAAACTCGGCCTGGAACTGTGGCAGTACGTCGAGAACACCGCCAATCGCCGGGAAGTCGTCGAGCGGCTCCTGCGGGTCGAGGGAGTTACCTGGCGGAACTTCCGCGATACCGTCGACTTCGAAGAGGTACTGGCGACGCTAGAGCCGCCGGAATGGCTCGAAGACGTGCCGGGCCACCTTGACGATCTCGATCCGGACGATCCCCGGATCGATGCGGAGGCACTCGAACGGGCTCGCAAGGGCGATACCGATGTCGAGACCTATCCCTGGACAGTCCTCGCCTACGAGGGACTCGTCCAGCGGCACTACTCGCTGGTCCAGCCCCAGAACCGAGGGTTCCTGGGGCGGATCGGCCTGGAAGAATTAGAGCGGATCAGCCGCTATCTCTTCGACGACAGCCGCTACGGAAGCGTCGATACGGCACTTGCGGACGTCGAGTACGCCCGCGGCTGGGACCGGATGCGCGAGATCCGTCAGAGTCACAACGACGTAACGTTCCTCGAAGCGTTCCTCACCGAGGAGTTCGTCGAGGAGAACGACTACTTCGCCTACGAGCACTCCCGGAAGACAGGGAATTACCGCGTCTCCTCGACCGATCACGAGGACGTCAAGAAGAAACTACTGTTGCAGTTCACCAACTTCGGGAAACCGACGATAGTCGCCGAGGACGGCAACTACGACAACGCCGGCGAACTCCTGTTGACCCACCGGTACAACGGCGTCGTCCTCGATGCCCAACAGGCGACGGAAGTCCTCAAGCGGGTGTTCGAACTCTGGGGACGGCCTGTGAACCTGCTCACCATCGACAAGGAGTACGACGAGAGTGACATCGAGGTCGCCCGGCGACGGGACCGAGAACCCGAGCCGACCGAAGTCGGCCGCCGGCTACGCTATGACGGCGAACACGTCACCGTCGAGGACGTCCCCTGGGAAGATGTCGAGCACCTCGCGGCGACAGATATCGACTACGACACGAAACCGGACGAGTGGCTGAGCTAGATCAGGACTCGTCCACTCCTCCTCGAACCGAAATGGCTGGACACGCCGCCGACCGGAGGATCTCCTGAGAGACGCTCCCGAACACAGCCTGAGTGGTCGGCGACCGATCGCGACCGCCGATCACCACGAAGTCGGCATCGAGTTCCTCTGTCATCGCGACAATGCGTTGGGACGGGTCGCCAACACGTCCCAGTATTTCGGGATTGATATCCACCTCTCGAAGCGCCCCGACCAGATCCCTGACGACTGTCTGCTGGCTGACAGCGCGCTGGACGGCAGCCTCCGGAGAGATTTGTGATTCGGTAGATGTCGACGACTTGCCGGACGAACCCGAATGGGCCGCGCTCGTCTCTGGCCGTACCGCGGACATCGGTTCCCTACTGGTGTCTACCTGCGGCACCAGCGCCTCGATCGCGTCCTCGTACTCGCTCTCGGTGAGTACGTGACTGACGACCACGCGCGACTCCCTGTCGCCGACGATCTTGCGGACGGTGTCGGCGATCCCTTCGACGCGGTCCCTGTCCTCACGCCCGACAGCGATAAGGATCGTTAGAGGCGCCATACGTGGATGTAGTACCCATAGGGAAATATATATTCTTATTAATAATTTAGAATTTTCGTTCGTCGACTGTGTTTTTCTGCTCGCCTTTCCATCGAACAGCCATGGCGACCGTTTCCATCTCGACGAACGCCCGCTCGGAAGTACTGGACGTAACCGGCGAAATCACGCAGGCGATCCCGGACGACGCCGACGGGATAGCCACAATCTTCGTCAGGCACACGACCGCCGCAATGACCGTCAACGAGGCAGAATCGCGCCTGCTGGAGGATCTCTCGGACGCGCTGGACGGGCTCGTTCCCGATACCGGATGGGGCCACGACGAAATCGACGACAACGCCGACGGACACGTCCGGGCGACGCTCGTCGGGCCGAGCGTGACCGTCCCCGTCAGCGACGGCCGGCCGGAGATGGGGACCTGGCAGTCCATCCTCTTAGTCGAGTGCGACGGGCCGCGAACCCGGACGATACAGGTCCGAACGACCGGCGGTCAACATAGCTAGCCCTCCGGTTGAGGTAGCTGCGGCCCACAGGAAAGGTATGACAGAGACAGCTATCGTCTGGTTCCGGCGGGACCTCCGGGTCCACGACAACGATACGCTTCGGCAGGCACTCGATGCAGCGGATCGCGTCGTCCCGTTGTACTGTTTCGATTCGCGTACCTTCGGAACGGCGGGGCGGTGGCTGGACCAGCCGCGTACGGGTCCGATCCGGGCGCGGTTCGTCCGCGAGAGCGTCCGCGATCTCCAAGATCGGCTCCGGGAGCGCAGCGGCACACTACTCGTGCGTCACGGCGACCCAAGGGAAATCGTCCCGGCCGTCGCCGAGTCCTTCGGCGCCGACGTCGTCCACGCTCAGCACCTCCCCGGGCCCGAGGAACGCGACACCACGGCATCCATCGAGGCGAATCTGGAGTCCCAAGCTGTCGACCTGGCTACCCACTGGACGCACACCCTCTACTCACCCGAGGAGCTGCCGATGTCGATTACAGAAGTACAGGATACGTTCACGCCCTGGAAAGACAGCGTAGAGGCGGCCGCCACCGTCGAGGGTCCGGTCGAAACACCGGAAACGGTCCCGACTCCGGAGATAGATGACGTGACGGTGCCGCCGCTAGAGAAGATGGGGTACGATCAGGCGCCAGCCGATACAGGGAGCGATCAGTCGTCGATGCTCGTTTCCGGCGGTGAATCGACCGCGCTGGATCGGCTCGAAACGTACGTCTGGGAGCAAGACCGTCTGCGGGAGTACCGGGAGACGCGAAACGGCCTTCTGGGGATGGCTTTTTCGTCGAAGCTCTCGCCCTGGCTGGCGCAGGGCTGTCTCTCGCCACGGCGGGTCCACCGGGAAGTGAAGCGCTACGAGCGCGAACGGATCGCCAACGACTCGACGTACTGGCTGCTGTTCGAACTGCGGTGGCGCGATTTCTTCCAGTTCCAGTTCGAGAAACACGGTTCAGCCTACTTCCGGCCCGGCGGGATCAAGGGTCGGGAGATCGCCTGGCAGCGCGACGAGGACGCATTCCGGCGGTGGGTCGATGGCGAGACCGGGTTCCCGTTCGTGGACGCGGCAATGCGGGAACTGGCGGCGACGGGCTATCAGAGCAACCGCGCCCGCCAGAACGCCGCCTCGTTTCTGGCGAATACCCTCCGGATCGACTGGCGGTGGGGCGCTGCCCACTACGAGACCCATCTGCTCGATTACGACGTCGCCTCGAACTACGGCAACTGGGCGTACATCGCGGGCGTCGGCACCGACTCCAGGGACCGGGCGTTCGACGTGCTCTGGCAGGCGCACAACTACGATCCGGACGCCGAGTACGTCACTCACTGGCTGCCGGAACTCGCGGCCCTGCCACCGCGGTACGCCCACGAGCCCTGGCGGCTGGATGCCGAGGTAGCAGCCCGCTATGGGATCGAAATTGGTAGCGATTATCCGGAGCCAATGGTCGATCCCGACGCCCACTTCGAGGGGTCGTCGGGCGGCTAGGATCGCGTCGTCTGTGCCGCCACACCGTTGACGGACAGCGACGCGTTGCCGGATCCACGGCATCGGTCCCCCTCATAGTGACTCCTGTAGGTCTGTTCGGGATCGACCGCATGGCAGTGTCCGGGCGAGTGACGCGAGCCGGGGCTCGGGAGATGGACATCTCCCGGCGTGCGGTCGCACCGGCAAATCGGTACAGTAGCCACTATCACTCCTCGGCGTAGATGTCTTCGATCTGGTTCTCGAATCGCTGGAGGATCGTCCGCCGTTTCTTCTTCATGGAGGGCGTCAACAGTTCGTTCTCGGGTGTCCACTCCTCAGGGGTGAGACGGAACTGCTTGACCTGTTCGACCGGTTCGAGGTTCTCGTTGATCCGTTCGACCTCCTCGCCGATCCACTCCCGGACACGTTCGTCCCGGCAGAGTTCCTGACGGTCGTCGGGCAGGTCGATCCCCTCCTCGTCAGCCCACGCGTGGAGCCGGTGGAAGTTCGGTGCGATGAGTGCGCTGACGAACTTCTGTCCGTCGCCGATCGCCATGATCTGCTCGATCCGCTCGCTTGTGGCGAACTGGTTCTCGATGCGGCCCGGCGCGACGTTCTTGCCCGTATCCAACACGAGGATCTGTTTCATCCGGTCGCGGTAGATGAGGTACTCGTCGTCAGTCCGCTCAATGATGTCGCCGGTTCGGAACCAACCGTCGTCGGTGAACACCCTTTCAGTGTCCTCCGGGAGTTTCCAGTACCCGGGGTAGACGTTCGGCCCCCTGACCTGGAGTTCACCGACCTTACCCTCGGCGTCAGGGAACTGACTCTCCGTGACGATATCCGCCTCAATCCGCACGTCCACGTCAGTTACCGGCGGGCCGAGCGTCCCGGGCCGGACGTCCTCGGGCGGATTCACCGACACGACGGGTGCAGTCTCGGTCAGGCCGTACCCTTCCAGAATGGGGACCCCCATCCCCAGGAACAGCTCCGCCAGGTCCTTGCTCAGGCTGCCGCCACCACTCACCATGAACTCGACGTTGCCCCCGAGCCGGCTCCGGACGCTGTCGTAGACCAACCGGTCGGCGACCGCGTGTTTCGTCCGGAGCCAGGGACCGGGCGAATCTGCGCGGGCGTACTGTTTGGCTACCTCGACCGCCCACCCGAAGATCCGCTGTTTCGCGGCCGAGTCGCCGGCGGTGTCCCGCATCCGATCGAAGATCCGCTCGTAGATCCGCGGCACGCTCGCACCCGTGTGCGGCTCGATCTTGTTGATGTCCTCGGGGATGGTATCGGGGCTCTCCGCGTAGCCGATAGTGGCCCCGGAGGCGAACATCAGGTAGTGGCCGGCGGTCCGCTCGAAAACGTGCGCTAACGGCAGAAAGGAGATGGTCCGGCTGTCGCTATCCAGTACTGGTACGTCATCGGATTTGTCCGGGCGGGGGCCGATACGCTTGCGGGTCTGGTTGACGTTCGCCCTGAGGTTCCAGTGTGTGAGTTTTACCCCCTTGGGCTGACCCGTTGTGCCCGAGGTGTAGATCAACGTGGCCAGATCCTCGGGATCGCGTTCGTCAAGCCACCCTCGATAGGTTTCCTGATCGAAGGCCTCGGCCCCGAGCTGTGCGACCTCACCCAGAGTGTAGATATCATCGCGGTCGCCGTGCCCGTAGACCTCGTCAAACGTGACGATGAACTCCAGATCGAGTTCGTCCTCGACTTCGAGGACCCGGTCGAGCAGGGTTCCGTTCCCGACGACGACGCCCGACGCGTCCGGATCGTCGAGCAGGTACCGGACCTGGTCGGGAGTAGATTCGGTGTAGACTGTCGTGACCACCGCGCCGGCGGCAAGCAGCGCGAAGTCAGTCTGTGCCCACTCCATCCGAGTGCTCGCGAAGATGCCGATCCGATCGTTTTCGGTCACCCCCAGTTCCCGGAAGCCGGCTGCCAGATGACGGACGCTCTCACGCATCTCCGCGTACGTGAGCGCCCGGTACCGGCCCGAGTCTGCACCCGGCGTCTCAGTCGCCGGCAGCGTCCGTTCGTAACAGCCGACCTTGTACAGCTGCGCATCGACGTCGGCGTTGCGGTCCGCCGTCGCCTCGAACATCTCCGGGAGTGTGTCTTTCCCGATTACCTCGTCCGTATACTCCCGTTCGGCGTCCCGCCAGCTCGCTGTAGCCATAGTGGAGCGTTCTCATTACCCATCAATAATAGATAGGGAACTGGCAAAACGAGAAACAATCAGAGAGTTTTCGAAGCGGGCCGGGTGCGTCTCCTTTTTGGTCGTCGGCCGGGTACTCGGGTCCATGACCGAGAGCTGGCTCGACGGAGATCCGTCAACACGGATCCGGGCGGGATCGGCGGCCGAACCGGCTGACTGGCCGGAGAAAGCCGTCGAGGCGGGGCTGGTCGCGTCAACCGACGAATACTACGACCGGCTTCGCGAGGCGACGATCAAGGCAGCCCGTGAAGCCGTCGCCGACCGCGAGCGGGCCGACGACCAGCAGCTCGTCCATGCGGTGCGAGCGATGGACGATTGTGAGCGCACCGCCAACGAATTGGCCGAGCGGGTCGCCGAGTGGGGCGGCAGCCGGGTCGGTGAGTCCGGCGGTGGCGTCGCGTTCGCCCGCGAGATCGCCGAGCGGGAACCCGAGAACGAACTCGACGAACGGCTACGCACGCTCGCCGAGGAAGTCGTCGAACTCGATCGGGAGACCCAGTCGCTCAGAGAGTCGATCGAACGGATGGCACACGAGGTCGCTCCGAACCTCGCGGCGATGGCCGGCCCGGTACTGGCCGCTCGGCTACTCTCGCTGTCGGGCGGGTTGAAGGAGCTCGCTCGCTCGACCAGTGGGACTGTACAGGTGCTGGGAGCCGAAGATGCCCTGTTCGCCCACCTCAAGGGCAACGCCCCCTCGCCCAAGCACGGGATCATCTACACTCACGAGTACGTCCGCGGGACCGATCCCGAACACCGTGGTTCGGCGGCCCGGGCTCTCGCAGGGAAACTGACAATCGCGGCGCGCGTCGACTACTACAGCGGCGATCGCAGACAAGAACTCGATGCCGAGCTAGATAATCGCATTGCGACGATCCGCGCACGAGGTGAGGACGAATGAGCCTGCTCGACGGCGTGTCCCGGCGGGCCTTCGATGGGCAGGAGTCACTTGCGACGCAGGGGCCGCGGGTGTCGGACGAACCGGTCGCGGAAGGCTGGCGGCGTTGGGATCCACACCGCTCGAAACTGGGGGCGATGATCGAAAGCGGAATGGACCACGGTCTGGCCGGGGGAGAAACAGTCCTGTATCTCGGTGCCGCCAGCGGGACGACTGTGAGCCACGTTGCGGACTTTGCGGGACCGACCTACGCCGTCGAGTTCGCTGCCCGGCCGATGCGGGACCTCCTCACTGTGGCCGAGGACCGCGAGCGACTGTTCCCGCTGTTGAAAGACGCCCGGAAACCCGAAACCTACGCTCACGTCGTCGAGCCCGTCGAGGTGCTAGTCCAAGACGTCGCCACGCGGGGTCAGGCCGACGTCGCGCTCGCGAACCGGCAGTTCCTCGACACTGACGGGCGTCTCCTGCTGGCGATCAAGGCCCGAAGCGAGGACGTGACGGCCGATCCAGAGGATGTCTTCGACGAGGTCTGTGATACGCTGTCGTCGGGCTACGAGATCCTCGATCGGCAGCGTCTGGAACCGTATCACGACGATCACCTGGGCGTGGTCGCCACGCCGAGAGAGTAACTCGGTAGTAAGGGGAACGTTTTAGCGGACCGGACTCAAACGCGTGATAGCGATGGAAACGGGCTCGGAGTCGCCGTTCACGCGCCTGGGAACGCTGGGCATCGAGGAAGAGTTCTACGTCGTCGACGACGCAGGTCGGCCGACCGCCGGATCGGACACGCTGGTCTACGAGACCGACCCACCAACTGTCCTCGAAGACCGACTGGATCACGAGTTGTTCAAGACGGTGATAGAGATCCGGACCCGGCTGATCGAGGATCCCGAAAACGCCCGTGAAGCGCTACTGGAAGTCAGGAACGCTCTTGTCCGACACGCCCGCAAGCACGGGTTCGGAATAGCGGGTGCGGGACTGCATCCGCTGGCGAAATGGCGGGAGCTCGAACACGCCGAGAAGCCGCGCTACCGGAAACAACTCGACCGCATCCAGTATCCCCAGCACCGCAACACGACCGCCGGCGTCCACGTCCACGTCGGCGTCGACGACGGCGAGAAGGCCATGTGGATCGCCAACGAACTCCGTTGGTACTTGCCCGTCATGCTGGCGTTATCGGCCAACTCTCCCTACTGGAACGGATACGACACCGGCCTGGCCTCGGCGCGGGCGAAGATCTTCGAAGGCTTGCCCAATACCGGGATGCCGACCGCGTTCGACTCCATCGACGAATACCGGGCGTTCGAACGCCGGATGCTCGAGACTGGATCGATAGAGGACAGGGGTGAACTCTGGTACGACGTGCGACCGCACACCGAATACGGGACCGTTGAAATACGAGCCCCAGACGGCCAGGCCGACCCTGAACGGACGATGGCGTTCGTAGAGTACTCCCATGCACTCGTACTCGATCTGGCCGAACGATACGAAGATGGTGAATCATCTACTGACCTGCGACGCGAGGCCCTCGACGAGAACAAGTGGCGCGCGATCCGTCACGGCCACGACGCGTCCTTCATGACACGGGACGGGGAGAGAACGGTCGGACTCGGCGAAGTCGTCACCCGAGAAGCCGATCGACTGGGTGTCGACGGCATCAGGGAGATCTACGAGTCCGGCAGCGGCGCACAACGCCAACGACGGCTTCGATCCCAGAAGGGTGCGGACGCGCTCTGTGAGGCACTGCGTCTCGAACGCCAGTAGCCAAGGATTTTTACCCGGGTGTCACTTTTGTCCTCGTAGAAACGACGCATGTCTCCAGAGGATCAGACAGACGACGGTGAAGAGATCGACGTAATGGTCGACGACGGGGGAGAGAACGAGGACGGCGACGTCCGCGAGCGCCTCGAAGAGGAGGCCGACAGGGCCGTCGAGGGGTTTGACGAACGGCTAGTGGACCTGCTGGCGTGGCTGCTCGACACCGAGACGCGGGCCCGAATCTACGTCCACCTCCGCCAGCACCCCCACAGCACGAGCGAGGAGATCGCCGAGGGGACTGGACTCTATCCTAGCACAGTCCGTGAAGCGCTGGCGGAACTCCACGACGAGGAGAAGGTCACCCGGCGCAAGCGCGAGAGCGATGGGGCCGGAAACAACCCTTACGAATACGCCGCGATCGCTCCGAGTGAACTCGTCTCAGCAGCAGTCGGGGACGTACAGGAGCAACTGAACACCGTCTTCAATCTGGATTCGTACCTCTCGGAGACGGACGAAACCGAGACCAGCGAACCGGTAACGATCTCCGTCGAGGACGCCGATGGAGACGACGAAGAGGACAATGAAGACGCAGCGTAGGACCTTCAGCGACGATCCATAGGAATCGACGGAAGCGAAGCCACTTTATCGGGAGCCTCCCTGAGTCCGAATATGAAGGTCGCGCTGGGCGGGACGTTCGATCCGATCCACGACGGCCACCGGGCGCTGTTCGAGCGCGCGTTCGAACTCGGTGACGTCACCGTCGGACTGACGAGCGACGAGCTGGCACCGCGTACTCGCCACGAGAACCGGTACATCCGGAGCTACGAGGAGCGAAAGCGCGACCTCGATTCGGAACTCGCTGCGTACGCGGACGAGTACGACTGCGAGTACGAGATCCGCGAACTGACCGAGCCGACGGGGATCGCGACGGAGCCGCAGTTCGACGTCCTCATCGTCTCCCCCGAGACCGAGACCGGGGGTCGGCGGATCAACGAGATCCGCCGGGAGGAGGGCTACGATCTCCTCGAAATCGAAGTTGTCGATCACGTCTACGCCGAAGACGGGGAAATCATTTCGAGTACGCGGATCATCCGGGGCGAGATCGACGAACACGGCAATCCGACGCCGGATCGGGACGGTCGCGCACCCATCGAGGAGTGAGACCGCCAGCTGTTACCACGTAACTGATCTCGACGCTCAGATAGTGAGACCGTCACGACGTAAGAGTCGGCAGTCTGGTCACCACTCGGGCGCGTCGAAGCCTGCCGACTCCAGGAGATCCTTCCATCGAGTC
>JAZKRQ010000062.1:0-14657 GCA_036628575.1 Halapricum sp. | reverse complement strand
TGGGCACTGGAGTGAGAGTGTCTCCACTTCAGTAGCGTTTTATCCATCATCCGAAATTCCGAACCTATCCGAAACGTATGCCCTCCAATCAGTTGGTCGCAAGTTCCACAATCCACACGCTGACGGACCGTCGAACAACCCCACCGTTCGCTGGACGTTCGACGCCGGTGGGAGCTACTGGGACGACCAATTACATTACTATCCGCTCATCGTTGACGGGACCGTCTACACCAGTATCGCACGCGAGGGCGAGCGAGGAGGGTTAGTCGCGATCGACACCGAGACTGGTGAGTTCGAGACGAGTATCCAGACTGAAGAACACCTTCGGAAGCCAACAATTATCGACGGAGATCAACTGATAGGGGTTAGCGTAGCCGATCGGAGGAATTCTCACTCCGATCGGACGACCGGATCGCTGTTCCCGGGCGGAATCTATGGATTTCTACGCTAATCCCTATGAGACACCTTCGAAGAGGACGCGATCGCGGAGATCCCGATCCTGGGACAGCTTCGGCGGTAGGTCTACGGCGCTGGGCCGAGAAACGCCAGCGATGGGATACTCGGACGCGTTCATGGCGACCGCATCTGGAGTCGCCGCGTTCGCGCTCTCATTCGGGGCCGCCGTAGCCGCGATCGCGAGGGTACTGCCGAACCCACAGCAGATAGGGATGCCGTTCGCTCTCGGGATCGGGATGGCGGCGATGACTGGAACGTACATCGGGTTAGCCCAGCCGCCCGGAACTCCGGAATTCCGCGTCGCCTTTGCTAGCGGGGCCTTCGGTGTAACCTTCCTCGGCGTGTTCGTCGCCGGGTTCGCGGCTGGCGGGGGACTTTCTATCGCGCTGGCGAGCGGCGGCGGTGCCGGGGCACTAGCGGCCGGCGGTGTTCTCCTGGTGACGCGGTAGCGGATCGAGCGACAGTTACTCGACTATCGTGGCCAGCAACTCGATCGCGACGCCCTTATCCAGCGGGTCGTTGGCGTTGCCACAGTGAGGCGACTGCACGCAGGCCGGACAACCGTCTTCACAGCCACAGGAGCGCAGCATCTCCAGCGTGGTCGCCGCCAGATCGCTGATCTCCTCGTAGCCGTTCCGGGCGAGACCGACCCCGCCGGGGTAGCCGTCATAGATGAAAATCGTACTCCGGTCGGTGTGAGGGTGCATGGGCGTCGAGAGGCCACCGACGTCCCGGCGGTCACAGAGATATTCGAAGGGGAACAGCGAGATCATGGCGTGCTCGGCGGCGTGGATCCCGCCAGCGAAATCGCCCGACTCCTCCAGCCGTCGGGTCAACTCGGGCGGCAGCGTGTAGTACAGCGCCGTCGTCTCCAGGCTGGTCTCGGGCAGGTCCAGCTGCTCACGGGCCAGCACTTCCCCCGAAGAGCCGTCCCGGCGCTCGAAACCAGTGATCTGCTTTCGCATGGTCACGTCCGCGAATCGGACAGTCACGCTCTCGCGGAGCGCTTCCCTCCCCGCTCGACTATCCGAGACGCTCGGCGTCTCGTCGCTGGTCGGAAACGGTTTTTCTTCGCGGTCGCGCTCGACGGTGATCTCCTTGTCGTGTAACACCTTGGTGTAGTAGTCGGCGTAGGTCCGCTGGAGTGTCGCCACGTCGTGGTGCAGGTCCAGGTCGGTCACCTCATAGCCCGATCCCTGGTGGTGGTAGATCGCTCCCGGATGGGCGTCCCGCAGGGCGTCGCCGAACGGGAGCGTAGCGATCACCTCATCGCGTCCGTGGACCGTGAGTTTGACCGTCCGATCCTCGACTGTCCGGAGGTTCATCTCGTGTTGCGGGCTTCCCTCCCCCGAGAAGGTCCAGCGGATCCCGTTTCGAGTCTCCCGCCGGTCGAGATCACCGCGGGATTCGAGATCGCTCACGACGTCGGGGAAGGTCTCACCGAAGTGGCGGTCGTCGTCGTGTTTGAGCCAGTTCTCCCGTGCCGCCGCACGGACGTGATCCGGCAAGAGGTGGTCGTTCCCCGGGTTGGCGATAGCCCGCTCGGGGTCGCGTTCGAACAGCGCGTCCGGATTCGACATCACGTACTGGTCGAGCTGGTCCTCGCCGGCGACCAGCGTCACGAGCGAGGGGTCGACCCCGCGACCGGCGCGGCCGGCCTGCTGGAAGGCAGCCATTCGCGTGCCTGGATAGCCGTCGAGTACGACGGCGTCCAGCCCGCCGATATCGACCCCGAGTTCGAGTGCGTTCGTGCTCCAGACGCCGCGGAGAGAGCCGTCCTGCAACCCTGCCTCCAGTTCGCGCCGCCGGTCGCTGTCGAGGGCGGCCTGATAGGCACCCACCTGCGTCGCCAGGTCGTGCTCGCCGCGCTCGCGAAGGGTCTCGGCACTCTCGGTCGCGTAGCGCTCCGCGACCTGCCGCGAGGTGGTGAATACCACCGTCTGGAGGTCGCGCTGCAGCAGGTCGACGAACAACCGCTTGGCCTCCGGATGACTGGATTTGCGGCGACCGCTACCCCAGCCACCGCCGCCCTCGTACTCGGGGGGGTTCCACAACAGCCAGTGGGTCGGTCCTGTCGACGCAGTGCTCTCGGAGACGAGCGTGAACTCCCGCTCGGTGCGACCAGTGACGGTCGCGGCGTGCTCGATCGGGTTACCGATGGTAGCCGAGCAGCAGACGTACTGCGGTGTGCTCTGAAATCGCTCGGCGATGCGGTTCAACCGGCGCAAGACCAGCGAAACCTGACTGCCGAAGACCCCGCGATACTCGTGAACCTCGTCGACGACGACGGTATCCAGCCGCTCGAAAAACCAGTCCCACAGCCGGTGAGCGTGGGGTAAGATCCCGTAATGGAGCATGTCGGGCGTCGTCAACAGGACCGTAGGCTGGCGCTCGCGGACGGCTTCCTTCTCGTTTCTGTCGAGACGGCCGGTGTAGCGATCGACGCTGACCCCCGAAGCGAACCCGAGCCGCCCTGCGAGATCCGAGAGCGTCTCGGCCTGGTCGTTGATCAGCGCGACCTGCGGGGCGATATAGAGGGTCGTCCGGCGGTCGTCCAGCGCCCGTTCGAAAGCCGGGACGGTGTAGGCGAGGCTCTTGCCGCTGGCGGTTGGGGTCGCCAAGATGACGTGGCCGCCGTCGCGGACGGACTCGATGGCCTCAATCTGGTGACCGTACAGCGAATCGATGCCGTCCTCGGCAAGGGCGTCCGCGACCCGTGAATCCATATCGAGGTCAGCGAACGTGGCCTCTCGACCCGAAAGAACCCGCTCGGCGGCGATCTGACCCTCGTAGTACGGCCGGTCACGAAGCCAGGCGATCGTCTCGTCCACGGCCGATGTATCGGTCGGGGGGACATACTCGTTGCGCTCGGGTCGGTCGTCCCGGCGAGCGACGGGTCTGTCCATCGCACGGATGTTACCGTTACCCATTATTATATGGCACAACACGTCAAGAGTACGGTAGACGGATGGGATGGCAATACACGGCGTACGTCTATCCCACAGTCTTCGCGGCGTTCGTCGCGACTGGCCTCGCGGTGTACACCGCCAGACATCTATACGAACACGGGGCGGACCCGGTCCGATCGATATTCTTGGCGATCGCAGTTACAATGTCGCTGTGGGCCGGTTTTTCCGCGCTCAAGCTCCTCCAGACGGATCCGGGACTCAAGCTGCAGTTCTACCGGCTCCTCTATCTCGGTATCGCTCCGACCGGTGTGCTGTCAGTGCTCTTTGCGCTCGCGTACACTGATCGAACCGATTGGCTCCGTCCGTCGGTCGTCCTCGGGCTCTCGGTCGCGCCGGCAGCGTATCTGCTGATACTGTTCACCGATCCGGGCGGGTTAGCCATCCAATCGACACAGTACATCGAGGTCGGCGACCTCGTCGTGCTGCGGACCGAGACCGGGCCGGCACACCTGCTGGTGATGCAGCTGTACACGCCGCTACTGGGTCTGACCGCGGTCGGGATCGTCGGATACGAATCGCTCCGTCTTGGCCGGGCCTACCTGCCCCAGGCAGCGCTACTAACGGTCGCAGTCCTGATCGCGATCGTGTTCAGCGCGCTCACCGCCCTCGAGGTCCCCCCGTTCGACCGGAGCAACGTCAACCTGGTCCCCACGTCGGCGGCTATCAGCGCGGTCGCGTTCGGCATCGCGACGTTCCGCTACCGGTGGTTCGATCTGCCACCCATCGCCTACACGACGGTGCTCGAGGACGCACCGTACGGGGTATTCGTGGTCGACCAGAACGAGCGGATCGTGCACGCGAACACGTCCGGCGAAACGCTTCTCGATTCGCTGGACACTGCAGTCGGCGATAGAGTCGACACCGTGTTCCCGACAGTCAATCCGTGGACGGACGACCGGGCTATCGTCGACGTGGACACCGAGGTGGAGCGGACGCTTGAAGTCCGGATCGAACGGATCGAGCGCTACGGCAGTCTCGTTGGAGTCGTGCTCGTCACGCACGACATCACCGAACAGCGGCAGCGCCGACGCGAGCTACGCGAGCAGAAACAGCGCCTCGATGAATTCGCCAGCGTCGTCAGCCACGACCTTCGGAGTCCGCTCGCGGTCGCGAGCGGTCGCCTGGAGATGTTACGTGGGGAGTGTGACGACGAAACGCTGGATCAGATCGAACAGGCGCACAGCCGGATGGAACGCCTGATCGACGACCTCCTCAGTCTGGCTCGGGAGGGCGCTGTCGTCCAGGAACCCGACGAGGTATCACTACGCGAACTCATCGAAGAGTGCTGGGCGACGACACCCGCCCGGAAGGCGACGTTGCGCGTCGAAGTCGAACCGGAGTGCACCATCAGAGCTGACGAGTCCCGGCTCCGGCAACTGTTCGGGAACCTCTTCCGTAACGCGATCGATCACGCCGGCAAGGACGTCACGATCACCGTCGGGACGCACGACGACGGGTTCTACGTCGCCGACGACGGCCCGGGGATCCCGGCCGATCAGCGAGAATCGGTGCTCAAGAGCGGCTATTCGATGAACGAGGATGGGACGGGACTCGGACTGACGATAGTCAAGCAGATCGCGAGCGCACACTCCTGGAGGCTGCAGGTCACAGTATCCGAAGCAGGCGGGGCCCAGTTCGAGGTCGAGGGCGTCGAATTCGCCTCGTGGTGAAGACGGCGATACCGGAACTTACTGGATGGTAAGCTATGACTTAACATACTAGAGGCCGAATATCCAACTATAGGGGGTCCACCCATGTCAGTCACCTCACAGCCCACCGACGACGATCGGTACGCCGACCTGGCACTCGAAGACGGGTCCGTAGTCATCTACGATCCGCGGAACCCGTCGGCGTGGGTCCAGTCGGACGCGGCCGTCGCGACCGAGTCGAGAGCCTGATAGTGACTGCTGTATACCGACGGACGTAACTTTTGATACTGCTTCATAGTGATTACTGTAACGATTTACCGGTGCGACCGCACGGCGTCGTGCGGCCGACCCGGAACAGACTTACAGGAATCACTATCATAGTGATTACTGTAGCGATTTACCGCTACGACCGCACGACTGCGTGCGGTCGATGTGGAACAGACCTACAGTAATCACTATCAGTCGATCGAGAGATCGTTAGCGAGAAGCCGTTCCGGGTAGCCTACTCGCTGACTGCCCAGGGCGAGTCGCTCGAACCACTGATCGCCGAGATGCGCACGTGGGGACAGGACCACCTCATGCCCGCCAACGACGAAGACGACTCGGTCGCATCGACGTGATTCGGTCTCTAGTCCGGCATCCGCTCGATCTCCCGGAACGCAGCGTCGATGTCCTCGAAGGACTCCAGAGAATCGTCTAGTTCGCCCTGCAGTTCGTCGGCCCGCTCGCGGAGCGACTTGACCTCGTCGTGGTCGGCGTCCGCCCCAGCTTCGAGAAGGGCGAGTTTCGAGGTGACGTGCATGTACTCCGAGAGACGATCGCCGTACTGGCGGGCGGCCAGTTGCTGGTCGATCACATCCACTAGATCTGACTTCTCGACGGGCTTGCAGAGGTAGTCGTCGAAGGGCAACTCCAGAATGTCGATATCCGGATCGACCGCCGTGAGCATGACGACCCGACAATTGAGATCGCGGTCGCGGATTTCGGTCAGAACGTCGTCGCCCGAGAGCGCCGGCATCCGGCGATCGAGTAACACTACGTCGACGGTCCCGTCGATCGCATCCAGAGCGTCCCGGCCGCCGTAAGCGGTCCGGGTCTCGTAGCGGTCGCGGAGCCGAAGCGCATATACGTCAGCGACCGCCTGCTCGTCGTCGACGATGAGGACGGTCGCGTCATCGGATCCCATATCTCACCTCCCGGATCGGCAGCCGGACGTAAGCGTCCATCGATTGCCGGTAGCGAGAGTTTAAAGACTGGGACACGGCCACTGAAACACAGGAATGGCGATGTCAGTTCCCCTGCAATTGATCGATAGCTTTCTACTGAAATACAACGTCGGGGACGCGTTTCTGCTGGTTTTCGGTCTGGCCGTCGTCGCCGCGCTCGTAATACGGTCCCGGAAAGTGCTGGCGCTGCAGTCGGGGCTTTTCGGTTTCATCTTTGTGGCGACCCCCGCATCGATGCTCGTGGCGGACGAGAACAGCCTGTTGAGCGAGCCGCTCGCGTACAAGTTCTTTGGCCTCGTGCTTGTGCTCGCAGGACCGATCCTGTACGCGACGGCCAAACGGTGATTACTCGAGCTTTCCGAGCGCAGTAAAGAAGTCGAGCGGCGGCCCCGCCACCCGGACGTCGTTGTCGGCGCGTCGAAGCGTCGCCTGCGACGGCGTCTCGACCTCCTGAGACACCCGGCCGTCGCTGACGACCGTCGCGTGTTCGGCCTCCTCGACGCGGACGGTGATCTCGGTATCGTCGTCGACGACCAGCGGCGGCATCTCCAGTTCGGCGGCCATCTCCGTGACCACCAGTCCCGGAACCGACGGGTGTACGAGCGGGCCCGCCTCGCTGAGATTGTACGCCGTGCTGCCTGTCGGCGTCGCGACGAGGACGCCATCAGCCTGGCCGCTGGTGTACAGTGACCCGTCGACGCGGACGGTGACCCCGACGCCGTTGCCGTGTCCGCGCTGAGGGCCCTGGATGACGACCTCATTGAGCGCCGGCGGCAGCTCCCAGCCCTCTCCGCTGGCCTTGACGCGGGGCATCTCTCGTGTCGGTGTCTCGCCGTCTTCCTGCATGTCGGCGACGACCTCGTGGATCGTCTCGATTGCGTCGTCGGGTGCGACGGCGTTCAGGAAGCCGACTTCCCCCAGATTAACGCCCATGATCGGCGTGTCACCGACGCCGCGAGCAGCGTAGAGGAAGGTCCCGTCACCGCCAATGCTCACGACCAGATCGCAGGTGTCCAGATCCTGGATCGCAATCGGTCGTAGGTCCGAACGAGCACCGCGATCATTCGTCCTGTAGTCACGTCCCTGATCGGCGGCCAGTTCATCGACCGTTACCTGATCGGCGCGGACAGACACGTCACTGTCTCGAAAGCTTCGTCCGATGGCTTCAACGAGCGAGCGTGCGCGCGGATTGCCTTTCTGACCGACGAGCGCAATTTTCATACCCCGGAAATTGTTCGCCCCTGCCAATAAAGCCAGGCGAACCTTGCCCGAAAGCACGTACAATGGTATCATACCCCGATATTTCGACGGCGCGGCGGGAAACCACTACCTCAGCAGTGCATTCGACGGACAAACTTAATCCGATGAGGCCTAAACCCGTAGGCATGGCCAGCCCGAACGGCCGTGGTGTGTGTCGATGAGCGACGACGAGCGTGCCGACGACGACTGGTTCGAGAGTGCTCTCAACGAGGGGGACAAGGAATCAGCGGCCGAAGAAGCCGACGAGGAAGGAGCCGAGGCGTCAGATCCGTTCGGGACTGGCAGCGACGCCGAAGCGCCGTTCGGAGCCGGCGAATCGCAGCCATTTGGTGGAGAAAGGGAGGGTGAGCCGTCCAGAGAAAACGAAGGAGAGCTGTTCGGTGAGGAAAGCGGGTCGGGTGATGACCTGTTCGCTGCTGAAGAGTCTTCCGACGAAGGGGGACCGTTGTTCGACGACGACTTCGGTAGTGCGATGAGCAGTGCCGGACCGGGTGCCGAGGCGAGTTCGGACGACTTCGAGGACGAGGATTTCGAGTCCGAGATGCCGCGGATCGATATGGGAATCTCCGGCCTCGATGACATGATACAGGGTGGCGTCCCCGAGCGACACCTGATGGTCACGATCGGCTCGCCCGGTACGGGGAAAACCACCTTCGGGTTACAGTTCCTCTACCACGGACTGCAGCAGGGCGACAACGCCGTGTTCATCACGCTCGAACAGAGCCGTGAAGCCATCCTCGATACCGCCAACGAACGCGGCTGGGAATTCGATCGCTACGAGGCAGAAGACGACCTCGCGATCGTCGATCTCGATCCAGTCGAGATGGCTAACAGCCTGGACAACATCCGCGGAGAGTTACCACAGCTCATCCGGGAGTTCGACGCCGAGCGACTCGTGCTGGACTCGGTGTCGCTGCTTGAGATGATGTACGACGATCAGGCCAAGCGCCGGACGGAAGTATTCGATTTTACCCGGTCGCTCAAAGCGGCAGGAGTCACGACGATGCTCACCAGTGAGGCCAGCGAGGACAATCCTTACGCCTCCCGGTATGGCATCATCGAATACCTTACCGACGCCGTGTTCATCCTGCAGTACATCCGCGGGGACGCTCAGGAGACCCGACTGGCAGTGGAGATCCAGAAGATCCGCAACGCCAACCACTCCCGTGCGACCAAACCCTACGACATCACTCTCGACGGCATCGACGTCTATCAGCAGGCCTCGATCTTCTGAGCGGACGATAGCCTGCACACCGAAAAAGTGTATTGGGGGAGCCCACATACAGAGTCGATAATGGATCTGGAGTCGGTGCCCGGCATCGGGGCCAAGACGGCCGAGGCGCTTTCGAGTCTCGACGACGCCGAGCGCGCGCTCGAAGCGGGTGACGTCGCCGCGCTCGCCCGCGCCCCGGGGATCAGCGAAGGACGAGCCGCCCGCATCGCACGCGGCGCGATCCGACAGCGCCATGACGATCACGGCGACTTCCTGGCGACCGATCGCGCCCGCGAACTCTACCAGGACGCGCTCGCGCTCCTCAAAGAACGAACCGTCACCGACGACGCGGCCGCCCGCCTGGAGACGTTCTATCCCAGCGCTGCCGAGAGCCGGATTCGGGAAGTACGGTCGTTCTCTCGCGGCGCGATGGAACGCGACCCTGGCCCAGAGGTGCTCGAAGCTCTCGTCGGGGTCGAACCGCTCTCCGCGCCCGGCGACGTGCGGGTCCGGGATCGCTGTCTCGCCACGAGCGATGCCGAACGCTACGCCGAAGCCAGAGAGGCGATCCCAGAGATCAGCGTCGAAGTCGTCGAAGACACCCGACAGGTCGCCGAACTCGCGCGCAGCTACGCGACCGTCGTCGTATTGGACGAACAGTTCGCGGGCGTCGACGTCGAGGGCGACGTCCGGGTCGAACCCGACGCCCTGGAGCGGCCCGCGGAAGTCGTCCCCGAGCGGCCGCTCGCCTTCTTCGCGGCCAACCGTAAGCCGCTGCAGGCCGCTGCCGCCGTCCACCGTGTGGCCGACCTCGATCCAGCCTGTGATCTGGACACCCTCGAATCTGCCCTGGCGACGTTAGACGACGACGGCACACCCCGTGGCGACGACGAACTCGAACGGCTCTCGGCCGCCGTGGACGATCTCGACGCCGCGGTCTCGACCGCCGAATCGGTCGCCAACGACCACCTCCGGGGGGCTATCGAAGAACGCGATGTTACTATCGAGGGCACGGACTTGTTGTCGCTGGTCGAGCGCGGCGCGGGCGTGGACTCGCTGCTCTCCCGGGAACTGGCCGACGAGTACGACGCGGCGGTCGCGGCCGCACGCGAACACCTGATCGATGCGCTACGTCTGGAGGATACCAAGACGATCGCCCGCCGGACGTTCCCCGACGAACCGACCTATCCGGTCGAACACACCGAGGACGTGATCGCCCGATTGCGAGAGGAACTGACAACGGCCCGCGATCGGCGTGCGGCCCACCTGAAGCGCGAACTGGCCGGCGACCTCGCGGACCTCCGGGAGGATGCCGAGACGCTCGTGGACGCGGCGCTGGAACTCGACATGGAACTCGCAGTCGCCCGCTTCGCCGAGGATTTCGACTGTACGCTGCCCGCCGTCGGTTCGATTGAAGCCTCCGACGGTTCGCGGGCGGCCAGGGGCGTCGCTATCGAGAGGGGCGGCTCGCCGCTCTTGGACGTCCCCTTCGCCGAGGTCGAGCCGATCGACTACCACGTCGACGGCGTCGCGTTGCTGTCGGGCGTCAACAGCGGCGGGAAGACCTCGACCCTGGACCTGCTCGCGCTCGTGGTCGTTCTCGCACACATGGGACTGCCCGTGCCCGCCGACGCCGCCCGTGTCGGGCGGATCGACGAGCTCCACTACTACGCCAAGACCCAGGGAACGCTCGACGCCGGGGCCTTCGAGACGACCCTCAGGGAGTTCGGCGAGCTCGTGACCGGCGTCGCCGAAGACCGGAAGACGCTCGTCCTCGTGGACGAACTGGAGAGCATCACCGAGCCGGGAGCCAGTGCCAACATCATGGCCGGCATTCTCGAAGCCCTCGAAGAGCGTGGCGCGACGGCGGTGTTCGTCTCCCACCTGGCCGGAGAGATCCGCGACGTCGCCGCGACCGAAATCGGCGTCGACGGCATCGAGGCCACGGGTCTGGAAGACGGCGAGTTGATCGTCGATCGCTCGCCGGTGAAGGGGCAACTCGCCCGCTCGACCCCCGAGTTGATCGTCGAGAAACTGGCCGCGGACGGCGATGGCTTTTACGAACGGTTGCTGGAGAAGTTCGAAGACTGAAGTACAAGCGACGAGCGGGGTGAGTCGCGAACGGAGCGATTCCCAGACCGCAACGTGGGAGTTTTGGCGTCGCTCCCGCAATCCTTACCATAGCGGAGTCACTCACGGCGCATCTATAAAAACGACAGCGCGAGTACCACGGGCCACCGCGCCCGTGGGTGAAGCGCGCCACCCAGATTCACCAATTTGAACACTTATATCATCATCGATCGTATGCTGTTGTAACGACCAGAACACAACCCTCAAAGTATGGAGTTGACGACCTCAATTCCGTTGCTGGTCGTGTTGAGATTGGCAATGCGACTCCTCTCAAAACCCACGTCACTGGCGTGGTGAGACGGGAGTTGTCGGGTCGTGGTGGAGCGACCGACCGCCACGGACACGCGGTGTGTACGGGCGTTACTTCCAACCGACCCCTTCACGGGGACGGTCAGAGGGAATTAAATCCGCCTGCTGGTGCGGTGCGGCCCGAAACGGCGAAGCCCCGCGCCACCGTGCGCGAGGTACTTCACGACAGCTCGATCACTGGACCTTCCTGCTGGCGTTCGCCCTCGTGCTGGCGAACACCGTCCTCGTCGAGCGGGCGATATCGGCCGCCGCGACGCTCATGCTCGCGGTCGCACTGGCGTACGACGCCTACGAGTTCTACGCTAGCTAGGGATATCCCTGTCCGGAGAGAGGGTAATTTGTCCGGCAAGTACAGTCGGCAGTATCAAAACGTCGCTCTGCGTATGCCCCCCGGATGGATCTCGAGCGTAACTACTGTCCGACTTGCGGGACCGAACTGACCGAGCGCGAAATCGAGGGCCGTACGCGTCGATTCTGCCCGTCCTGTGAACGCCCCATCTACCGAAACCCGAAACCCGCTGCAGGCGTGGTAGTCTTTCGGGACGACGCCGTCCTGTTAGTCGAACGGACAAACCCGCCCGCAATCGGACACTGGAGTCTCCCAGCGGGGTATCTGGAGGTCGACGAGCCGCCTCGCCAAGCCGCGGTGCGCGAGCTTCGAGAGGAAACTGGTCTCCGGGTCGGTCCGACTGCGCTGAGTCTCGTGGCGACGCAGTTCGTCGAACCCGAAGCGCGTGAGTCGGTCCTCGTGATCGTCTACGCGGCTCCAGCCAGTATGACCGAAGGAGAGGTACGGGCGGGATCCGACGCCGCCGCCGCGCAGTTCTGGGAGCGGTCGGCATTTTCGAGCATTCCCATCGAGCCAGGGTACGAGTCGGTGTTCAAGCGCGTACTCACTTCTCAGGACTCCTGATAGCGGCTGCTGTGTACCAGTTCGACCGTCCGATAGCGGGAGGTCGCCACGGCATTGATTTACAATATTGATCTAAGAGATAAGATATTTATTTATGTGAAAATTATTCTTATATATGTGTGGCCAGGTTCAACATGGAAGCATCGCCCTCCTCATACTCGCCATTGGAGCCTATAGCCTCCTTGTAATCCAACATGTGCTGTTCGGTGCGGTGGCCGCGGCTGGACTGTTGGTATCGTACACCGTCTGGCAGCGTGGCGAGACCGCGGACGCGGCTGTCCTGTTCGCGCTCTGGGCGGTTGTCGCTGGCGCGACATGGACGGCGAGACTGGAACTGATCGTTGCTGCAATCGTCGTCTCCGCATTGTTTTACTTCGGGTGGCACACAGCTCGCGGACGCGGCCGACCCCCGACGTAGTCGGTGACGCATCGCCCGCTCGGTTTTCGAGAACTTACTTCGTTCATCCTCGCTGCTCGCGGCTCCGCTGTCGCCGCTCACTCGTGTCGAGGTTGTTCGTTTCACTCAGAACCTCGCCTCTCACGGCGTCGGCGGATCGCCGTCGTAGGCGTCCAGATCGTTGTAGAAGTTCAACAGCCCGAACTTCAGCTTCTCGGGTTCGACGTCGATCATCTCCGCCCGCTCCTCTGGCGGGAAGGTCCCGCGGACGGCGTAGTCGCGCATCTCGATCTCGGCGTCACGAGTGTACCGTTTGTCCACCAGAATCCGCGCGCCGAAGTCCTCCGGAGAGCGCACGACCCGCCCCAGCGCCTGCCGAGTCTTCCGAACTGTCGGGATCTCGACGGCGTAGCGCCAGCCGGCTTCCTCGTCGGCGTCGGGCCCGTCACCGCCGAACGCCGCCTGGTAGGCGTCCTGGACGGCGTCCATTCGGTCGTCGAGGTGGGGATAGGGGACGCCCACGACCACCACAGTCCGAGCGTCGTCGCCGTCGTAGCTGACGCCTTCGGTGAGCGTTCCCCACAGCGAGGAGAAGAGGACGGCGCTGTCCGCGTCGGTAAACTCCTCACGCAGGTCGTGTGCGGGAGTGCCGGGTTCGTCGAGGTAGGTCGTCGCGTCAGTCGCGACACGGTGGTAATACCGCTCCGCCTCCGAATAACTCGGGAAGAACGCCAGCGTGTTGCCGGGTGTGAACCCGATCGTGTCTTCCAGCACCTGCGTGACCGAATCCTGGGTGGCTGGATCGTCGCGCACGCTGGCAAAGAGTGCAGGGGCCTCGACGGCATAGGTCCGCCGGCGCTCCTCGGGGAACTGCGCGCCGTACGCCATCGTCTCCGGATCGTCCAGCCCGAGGACATCCTCGGTCACCTCGAAGGGGCGTAGCGTCGCGCTCATCAACACGGTTGCGTAGAGGTCGTCGAACAGCGATCGGGTTACCCGCTCGGGGATACAGGTGTACAGCTCCGCCCGGCCGTAAATCTCGCCCGCCTCGTCGCCGGACAGCGGGGATTGCTCGCCCGCTTCCTCGCGGGTCGCGGCTCCGCCGCTCGCTCCGTTCGAGGCCCCACTTCGTTCGGCCTCGCGTCGCACGCTTACCACGGGATACATCCCCTGGCTATCGCTCTCGTCGAACCAGTCCGAGAGGAACTGCACAGTTTGGAGTGTCTGACACTCCTTGCGGACGGTGGTCTCGCCGTCCTTGTAGGCCTCCTCGTACCGCTGGTCGAGTTCCCGGCCCAGCTCCAGGGCGCGGTCGAGTTCCGCCTGATAGCCAGGGCCAGTGTACGACCGCAGGAACGAAAGCATCAGGTCGTCCTTGCGGTCGTCGTTGGCGATCGGGAGATCGGACCAGTTGTCGTCGACCTCCGACTCCCGGACGGTCCCGGACCCCATCGATGCCTGGTAGGTCTCCCGGAGTGCCGTCCGGAACGTCTCGAGGACGTTCTCGGCAGCCTCGACCCGCGGGTCTTCGGTGTCGTCGAGTTCGTCGAGTGCCTGCTCGACGGTGTTCTCTGTGAGAGTGCGCCGGGCGTGGTCGCGGGCGGCGTCCTCGACGTTGTGGGCCTCGTCGAAGACGGCGATGACGTCCTCGGGGTCGCGGCCGAGCCACCGGAAAAACTGCTCGCGGATCATCGGATCCAGCAGGTGGTGGTAGTTCGCGACTACCAGATCAACCCCGTCCATCCCCTCCTTGAGGAGTTCGTATCCACACAGCCCCTCCCGGTCGGCGTACTCGTAGATGTCGTCTGGCGTACGGACGTCGTCGTACAGCCAGGCGTAGAAATCCTCGGTATCGGCAGTGAGGTTCCGATAGTAGTGTTCGCAGGTCGCCCGGTCCTCGAACTCTTCCAGATCGTCTTCGATCGCTTCGAGGTCGTCCATCACGGCCGAACGGGCCTCAGCGGCCTCGTTCTCGCCGGCCTGACTCGCATCCAGCAGGTCACGCTGGCGCTGCTCCAGTTCTGCGCGTTCGCCCTCCAGATCGACCAGTTCGCGGGTCGTATCCCGTAGCGCCTGGCATTCCTCGTAGCCGACGTCGATGTGACACATCGAGGCTTTTCCGCGGAAGACCACCG